>DASUWI010000107.1:0-33580 GCA_036378495.1 Candidatus Dormiibacterota bacterium | reverse complement strand
GTGCGGGGATGCAAGCGGATGCCGCGTCAGCCGCGAATGAACGTTCAGCAGGTGAGCGCCTGGGCGAGATCCGCGACCAGATCGTCGACATCCTCGATTCCGACCGACAGCCGGATCAGCGCGTCGGTCACGCCAATGCGTGCACGCACGTCTGATGGCATGGATGCATGCGTCATCACCGCGGGTAGCTCGGCAAGCGATTCGACCGCGCCAAGGGACTCGGCGAGCGTGATCAGCTGCAGACGCTCGAGCGTGCGCGCCGCGGCAGCCTGATCGGCAAGCTCGAAGGACACGACGCCACCGAAGCGTCCGCTCATCTGCCGTGCAGCGAGCGCGTGGCCCGGGTGAGATGGGAGCCCCGGATAGTGCACGGCGAGCACCGAGGGGTGCTGCGCCAGCCAGCCCGCTATCTGCAGAGCGCTGTCGCTCTGTCGTGCCACACGCAGCTGCAGCGTCTTGACGCCGCGCAGCACCAGCCAGCAGTCGAACGGTGACGGCACCGCGCCCACGGCGCGCTGGTGGAAGCGCAGCCGCTCGGCCACGGCGTCGTCGGACGTGAGCACGACGCCGCCAAGCACGTCGCTGTGACCGCCGAGGAACTTCGTGCTGCTGTGCACCACGATGTCGGCGCCCAGCTCCAGCGGCCGCTGCAGCGCCGGCGACGCGAAGGTGCCATCGATGCAGAGCAGGGCCCCGCTCTGGTGCGCCAAGCGGCTCATGGCCGCGATGTCGACGATGCGCATGCCGGGGTTCGTCGGCGTCTCCAGCCAGACGAGCTTGGTTCGCTTCGTGAGCGCGGCGGCCACCGCGCTCAGGTCGCGGCCGTCGACTGCGGTGAAGTCAAAGCCCTGGCGGCGCAGCACCTGCTCGAAGAGACGGTACGTGCCGCCGTACACGTCGTCGGAGAAGACCACATGGGTGCCGGCGTCGAATGCCAGCAGCAGCGACGTTGTTGCAGCCAGGCCTGACGAAAACGCCAGGGCGTGCCGGCCGCCGTCGAGCGCGGCGAGGCAGGCCTCGAGGCGGCGACGCGTGGGGTTGTCGGCGCGGGTGTACTCGAAGCCGCGGGTGCGCCCCGGGCTGTCCGTGGCGAAGGTGGTGGAGAGGTGGATAGGCGGGACGATGGCGCCGGTCTCCGCGTCGGGTTCGGAGCCCACGTGGACGGCGCGGCTGGCGAAACCGCGCGGTCCCGCCGCGCTCAACCGCGGCCCTGGTGGGCGACGTACTCGAGCAGGTCCGAGCGGGTGATCACGCCGACGGGCTCCTCGTCGTCGGTGATCATCAGCGCCGCCTCGCCGCCGAGCAGCATCTCGAACGCCTCCTCGATCGGCGCCACCGAGGACACCTGGGCGAAGGGCGGGTCCATGGCGGCCGACACCGGGGTCGTCACCACCGTGGGATCGCGGTACACGCGGTCGAGAAGGCTGCGCTCCTGGATGCTGCCCACCACGGTTCCGGCGCCGCCGTTGTGGTCGGCCACCACCGGCAGCTGGGAGATGCCGTACTGCTGCATGAGGTCGATCGCCTCGCCCACCGACCGCCCGGCGCTGACGGTGACGAACTGTGGAACGTTGCCGCTGTGTGCGGACCGGATCACCTCGCCGAGCCGCGCGGGGACCAATCGCTGCAGGAAGCCGTTCTGCCGCATCCACTCGTCGTTGAACAGCTTGCTCAGGTAGTTGCGGCCGGTGTCGGGCAGGATCACGACGATGACGTCGTCGGAGCCGCCGCGCTGGGCGACCTGGAGCGCGGCGTGCAACGCGAGCCCCGCTGAACCACCGACGAGGATGCCCTCCTCGCGCGCCAGCCGGCGGGCCACGGTGAAGGAGTCGCGATCGCCCACCTGGATGATCTCGTCGACCACCGACCCGTCATACGTCTCCGGCCAGAAGTCCTCACCCACGCCCTCGACCTTGTAGGGGTGCACCGCGCCGCTGTAAATGGACCCCTCGGGATCGGCGCCGATGACGCGCACGGCCGCGTTCTGTTCCTTGAGGAACCGGCCGGCGCCGGTGATCGTGCCCCCTGTGCCGACACTGGCGACGAATGCGGTGATGCGCCCGTCCGTCTGGCGCCAGAGCTCGGGCCCGGTGGTGCGGTAATGGGCCTCGGGGTTGCGCTGGTTGTAGTACTGGTTCGGCTGGAACGCACCAGGAATCTCGCGTGTCAGCCGGTTCGCCACCGCGTAGTACGACATCGGCGACTCGCGGTCGACGTTGGTGGGGCAGACCACCACGTCGGCACCATAGGCGCGCAGCAGGCTGATCTTCTCCGGCGCCACCTTGTCCGGCGCCACGAACACGGTCTTGTAGCCGCGAATCGCGGCCACCATCGCGAGCCCATGTCCGGTGTTGCCTGACGTCGGCTCCACGATCGTTCCGCCCGGCCGCAGCAGCCCGCGCCGTTCCGCGTCCTCGACCATGGCGAGGCCGATTCGATCCTTGACGCTGCCGCCCGGGTTGAGGTGCTCCAGCTTCGCCAGCACGGTCGCCGGCAACCCCTGCGTCAGCTTGGGCAGGCGAACCAGCGGCGTGTTGCCGACGAGGTCGAGGATGCTCTCGACGCAGTCCACGGGGCGATTCTAGACGCGCTCCATTGCAGGGCCTGTGGACAACCGCACATGCTATGTGCGTTCGTCGCATACTGCTCCACCGATGGCCCCGGCCACGGAAGGGGGTTCGAACGGCAACGGCCCGGTGTGGCGCACGCCGGGCAGCGCGGCGCGCGCTCTCGCGGGCCGCTACCGCGTCTCCGCGCCCGCAAATCCGCAGACGAGCGAGGGCACGCCGCGGCAGCCGTCGCTGCAGCGCATGCTCCAGCGCGGCGGCACGGCGCCGCTGGCGCCGGCGCTGCTCGTGCTCGACGACCTGCTCGAGAGCCTCGGCCGGCTCCACGCCGCGGGGATCACCCACGGTCACGTTCGCCCCGAGAGCGTGCTCGTGGGTCCTGACGGGCGCTGCCGGCTGGACGACCGGGCCGCGCGACCCGCGCTGGGCAGCGCCAGCCTGGGCCTGCTCGGCTACGTGGCACCAGAGGTGCGCGCGGGCGGGGCGAGGTCACCCAGCTCGGACATCTACGGAGCCACCGCGGTGTTCTTCGAGGCGCTGACGGGGCTGCCGCCGCTGGGTGGCGTCGACCAGGCCCGGCGCGACGAGACGGTCCCGCTGCCGGCGCGCCGGCTCGTGGAGGAAGGGCTGGACGCGGACCCGACCCACAGAACGTCGTCCTCGGAGCGGATGCGCTCTGACCTCGCCACGGCCGGTGACGCCTTCCTCGACCGTGGCTGGCGGCAGAGCGGAAGGAGCTGGCTGACGACCGCCTCCGATGCGGTCGCCCCGGCGGCGGCGGTGAGTGACGCGCCGATCGCCCCCGTGACCAAGCGCTCGCGCAGCTGGAGCGGGCGGGCGGCGAAGCCGGCAGCCGACAAGCCCGCGGCCGAGACGCCGGCCGACGCAGACGCCGGCCCCGTGGCCCCGGTGGTGGCCGCCGACAACGGTGGTGGCGGGCTCCTCGCGGGGCTGCGTCATCGCGATCCGGACGATGGCGACGAACCGCGGCGGCGCGACCCGCGGCTCCTGGCAGGCATCGCCATCGTCGCCATCGGCCTCCTGGCGCTGATCATCGTGGCGGCCTTCGCGCTGCGGGGAACGCCGGCGCGGACCACCGCGCCCATCGTCACCGGGGGGCCGGCGTCGTCGGCCCCATCGCTCCTGCCGACCCCGTCCGGTCCTGTGTTCGGAACATCGAGCACACCGGCGACACCGGCATCCGCTCCGACGCCCAGCCCCAGCCCAAGCCCAAGCCCCACCCCCGCGCCCACAGCCCGTCCCCCCGCGGGCGGCAACAACCCGCCACCCTCCTTCGTGCCGCTCCCGGCGCCCACACCCACGCAGAGCTGCCTCATCATCATCTGCATCTGAGTGCCCCGGCGAGACAGGCGCGGCGGCTGAACGCCTAGACGAGATAGGCCCGCGCGATGTAGTCGCGCATCATGCGGGTGGCCCCGAAGCGCGGTCCGATGGTGCGCAGCGAGTGCCGCAGCATGCGCAGCCAGCCCACCGGGATGCCGCGCTCGTCGCGCTCGTAGAAGAGGGGCACCACCACCTTCTGCACCAGGTCGTAGACCGCGGCCGCGTCGCGCGTGTCCTGGACGCCGGGGTCGAGACCCACGTCGCCGGGAATCCCCCAGCCGTTCTCGCCGTCGAAGGCCTCTGCCCACCAGCCGTCGAGCACCGACAGGTTGAGCGTCCCGTTGAGCGCGGCCTTCATCCCGCTGGTGCCGCTGGCCTCGAGCGGAGGGCGCGGCAGGTTGAGCCAGAGGTCGCAGCCGGCGACCATGCGCGCCGCCGTCCCCAGCCCGTAGTTGTCGATGAACGTGACGCGCTCGGCGACGTGCGCCATCGTCTTCAAGGCGAACAGCGCCTGCGGTGAGCGCTTGCCGTCCTCGTCCTGCGGGTGCGCCTTGCCTGCCAGAACCAGCTGTACCGGCCGGGCGGAATCGGCGAGCAGATCGGCGACGCGCGAGGGGTCGAGCGTGAGCAGCCCGATGCGCTTGTACGTCGCCAGCCGGCGTGCGAACCCGATGGTGAGCGCGCCCGGCTCGAAGCCACGGTCGGCGGCCTCGACGTACCAGTGCGGCTCGCCGCGGGCGAGACGGTGGGCGACGGAGCGATCGCGCGCGAAGCCGACGAGGTCCGTGCGCAGCTCGTTGCGCACCGCCCACAGCTCCTCGTCGCTGATGTCATCCACGCCGCGCCACGTGTCCGGGTCGTCGGCGCGACGCTCCCATTCCGGACCCAGGTGGCGGTCGAGCAGGCCACGCATCGGCGCTGCCATCCACGACGGCAGGTGCACGCCGTTGGTCACGTGGCCGATCGGCACCGCCTCCACCGGACGCTCGGGGAACAGTGGATGCCACATGAGCCGCGCCGTCTCGCCATGGCGCCGGCTGACACCGTTGGCGGCGCGGCTCATCTTGATGCCCAGCGGCGTCATGACAAACGCCTCGTTGACGTTCTCGGGTCGTGTGCGGCCGAGCTGCAGAAACGCCTCGAAGTCCATGCCGACCTGCTCGGTGAAGGTGCCGAGCACCTCGCCGATCTCGGCCGTCTCGTAGCCCTCGTTGCCGGCGCCGACCGGTGTGTGCGTGGTGAACACGGTGTGGTCGCGCGCGTCGCTGAAGGCGTTATCGCGATCCTCGCCCCCGGCCACCCAGCG
Source organism: Candidatus Dormiibacterota bacterium (assembly GCA_036378495.1). Taxonomy (GTDB): domain Bacteria; phylum Chloroflexota; class Dormibacteria; order Aeolococcales; family Aeolococcaceae; genus JAFALX01. The sequence continues at coordinate 28,363 of DASUWI010000107.1, read as the reverse complement.
TCGTGCCAGCTCGAGTGGCGCCAGCGCGCCGTGGCCTTCGTTGAGGTGCACGACCACGGGATCGATGCCCATCGCCTGCAGCGCGCGCATCGAGCCGATGCCGAGCAGGGCGTACTGCGCCAGGCGGATCGAGCGGTGACCGTCGTACAGGCGGCTCGTGATCCAGCGGTCGATGCGCGAGTTCTCCGGTCGCTGTGCGTCGAGCAGGTAGAGCGGCACACGGCCCACGTCGACACGCCAGATCTGCACCACCACGTCGCGACCGCGCAGCGGCACGGCCACGGTGAGCGGTTCGCCTCGCGGGTTTCTGACAAGCGCAGCAGGAACCCGCTCGGGATCGAGGTGCAGCCAGTACTCGAGCTGGTAGCCGGACTGGTCGACCCGCTGCTGGAAGTAGCCCTGGCGGTAGAGCAGCCCCACGCCCACCATGGGCAGGCCGAGGTCGGACGACTCCTTGAGCACGTCGCCGGCGAGCACCCCGAGGCCGCCGGCGTAGATCGGCAGCGAGCGGTGCACCGCGAACTCGGCACAGAGGAAGGCCACGGGATTGCTGCGGGTGGCGCGGCAGGGAAGCGCGGCGCGCTGCATGTCCGAGTCGATGGCGGCCTCCACCGCGGCTGCGCGCTCCAGCAGCCTCCGGTCCCCCGCGGCGCGCTGCAGCGCCGCGGTCGACACCTCGTGCAGCAGGCGAACCGGATTGTTGCGAATGCCCTCCCAGCGTTCCTCGTCGAGCGCCGCGAACACGTGGCCGCCCTGAAGCAGCCACGACCAGCGGTAGTTATAGGCGATCTTGGCCAGAACACGGAGCGGGTCGGGCAGGCGGCCGGCGAGGTCGTTGACGGCCGCACGCAGATCGCTGCTGCCGTCGAGCGCGGCCGGAGCCACGGTGTCGGCCATGCGTCAGCGGGCGATCGCCGACCGGATGGCACTCACCCCGGCGGCAGATCCCTGCTCGTGGCGGAACACCGCCGTGCCGGCGACGAGAACATCCGCGCCGGCCTCGACACAGGCTCGCGCATTGCTCGCGTCGACGCCACCGTCCACCTCGACCTCGGTTTCCAGGCCCTGCCGCGTGATCTCCTCGCGAACGCGCGCCACCTTGCGCAGCGTGCGCGGGATCAGTGTCTGCCCGCCCCAGCCGGGGTCGATGGTCATCACCAGCGCGAGGTCGCACACCTCGAGCACGTCGTCGAGCGCCGGCGCCGGGGTGCTCGGGTTGATCGCCGCTCCGGCGCGGCAGTCGAGCTCGCGGATGCGCGTCAGCGTGCGATGCAGGTGCGGGCACGCCTCGTAGTGGACGGTGATGCCGTCGGCGCCGGCGTCCGCGAACGTCTGCAGGTGGCGGTCGGGCTCGACGATCATCAGGTGCAGCTCCAGGGGGAGCGGCGTCTCCCGGCGGAGCACGCGGACCGTGTCGGTGCCGAAGGTGAAGTTGGGCACGAAGACGCCGTCCATCACGTCGACGTGGAGGCGTTCGACGCCGCCGCCCTCCAGCGCGTGCACCGCGTCCGTCAGCCGGCCGAAATCGGCGGCCAGCAGGCTCGGGGCGATGCGGATTGCGTCGCGGCACGGCGTCCAGGTGGAGCGGGGCATCCGCGGATGATTGCAGGACGCCCACACCCTCGGTCGCGCTCATCGCAATAAATGGGTGCGACGGTGTATCTTTTTCTTACTGAGACCTATCAGTAAGTGCATAAATGACTGTGACCGACAACGTCCGGAACGAGGAGGTTCGCGTCCCCACCGCGCAGGCTGCGTTCCTCGGGCTCGACCTTGCGGTCGAGCTCGGGGCGGCGCTCGACGCCGACGAGATCCAGCGGCGGATCCCGATGCGGGCGGCACAGGCATCACGCGCTGATCGCGCCACGCTGATCCGCCTGTGCGACGAGGAGCTGGTGGTGGAGCACGGGTATGACCGCGACGGGCGGCGTCTCGGCGCCGGCCTTCGCTCCTTCCTGGCTGACGAGCCCGTCTACCAGCTGGCTTTCCGCAGCCGGGCGGCGGTCGAGGCGGCCGGCCCGCAGTTCGACGGCTTCCCCCCCGCGGGGAGCAACGGCGGCCACGGGCACGTGCTGGTGCTGCCGCTCACGTTCCGCCGCGAGATCGTCGGATTCCTCAACCTGGTGCGTGCCGACACGCCCTTCGACCCGCGCAGTGCGCTGACCGTTCATGTGATCGCCACGGTCGCCGCGGTCAGCCTGCGCAACGCACGCCGCCTCGCCGAGTCGGAGGAGGCGCGGAGCTCCATGAAGAACCTGCTCGATGTGGTGGTGCACGAGCTGCGCTCCCCGCTGACCGTGGCCTCGGGGTATGTGCGGATGCTGCGCGACGGCACCATCGAGCCCGGAGCCGCCGCCGCCCCGTCGCTGGAGACGGTCCAGGACAAGCTCGCCGAGTGCCAGCGGTTGGTCGACGAGCTGCTGCTCGCGGCGCGGCTCGAGTCGGGCACGGTGCCCTCCGACCCCAGGGTGGTCGACCTCACGGCTCTGGCGCGCGACGCCGTCGATCGCGCCCGCCCGCGCGCGGAGATGGTGGGCGCCACGGTGTGTGCCGACGCGCCGCAGGGAATGGTGCTCGCCCGCGCCGACGCCGCCCGCGTGGGCCGCATCCTCAACAACCTCGTTTCCAACGCCATCGATCACGGCGGCCGGCGCCCGCAGGTGACGGTCACCACGGCGGACGACGGGCTGCCGTTCATCAGCGTCAGCGACCAGGGTCCGGGCATCTCTGCGGCGGACCGGGAGCGCATCTTCGAGCGGTTCGTGCGCGGCGACCGGTCGAGGGGCTCTGGGCTGGGCCTGTTCCTCAGCCGCCAGCTGGCCGAGGCATCGGGTGGCTCGCTCGACCTCGACAGCGATCGGGGCGGACCCGGCGCTCGGTTCGTGCTCCGGCTGCCCGCGTCAACCGCGCTGTACGTCCGCTGAGCCCGGAGTCCGCGTGACCTCGAGCCCGCGGCGCGTGCACGCGGCCGCGAGCACCGACGCGTCGCGTACCGCGCAGGCCCCCTCGTCGTTGTTGAAGAACACGAAGCCGTCGCCGATCGCGGTTGACGATCGCGCCAGCCCGTCGGCGCGCTGTTCGAGCGTCTGATCCCGGTAGCAGGGATGAGGCGTGCCCTCACCCTCGTGCAGGCGCAGGTAGGTCCACCCGGAGTCGTGCCAGTCGGGGTCCGGCGACTCGCCTCGGCGATCCGCGCGGCACAGCGCCGCGCCGGCGTTCGCCAGCGTCTCGCGCACCGAGTCGCTGTACCAGGACGCATCGCGGAACTCGACGGCGACGCGCAGCGTCCGGGGGAAGGCGCGCAGGGTGCGCCGCAGCCTCTCGACGTCGGCGGGGAACCGCGGCGGCAGCTGCAGCAGCACGGCGGCCATCCGCCGCCGCAGCGGCCGCGAGCGCTCCATGAAAAGGCGGACCGGCTCCTCGGGGTCACGGAGACGGCGTACGTGGGTCAGGTAGCGGCTCACCTTGAGCACGAACTCGAAGTCCACCGGCGTCGACTCACGCCAGGCACGGAATGTCTCTTCGGCGGGCAGGTTGTAGAACGTGTTGTTGACCTCGACGCAACCGAAGCGTTCTGCGAAGTAGGGCAGCCAGCTGCGCTGGGGAACGTCCTTCGGATAGAAGCGCCCTCGCCAGCCGGCGTACTGCCAGCCCGAGGTGCCCACGTGCACGCGCATCAGCGTGCGCGCGGCGTCAGACGCCCGCCGCGGCGGCGTCGAGAAGCCAGACGAGGCGTCCGTCCACCGGCTGGATGCGCGCCGCGGGGGTCGTTGCCTGCGACGTGGCACGCAGCGCCGCCTGCTTGCCGGCCCCCGAGACCAGGAAGACGACGAGCGCCGCCGCATTGATCGTCGGGTACGTGAGCGTGAGCCGGTCGACCGGAGCGTAGTCGGCGGTCCCGCGTGTGACCCAGCGGTTGTTCACGCGCAGTGCCGGCGTTCCCGGGAACAGCGATGCCGTGTGGCCGTTCTCTCCCAGGCCGAGCACCACGCAGTCGAGCCGCGGCGCCCCGTGCGGTCCTGCGTCTAGGTCGCCATGGAGCCTGACCGCGTACTCGTCGGCGGCGAGGTCGAGGTCACGCGCATCCGCCGGCATGCGGTGCACGCGCTCGGGGTCGGTGGGCACCTGCGAGAGCAGATGCTCGTGCACGAGGTGGTAGTTGCTCGCGGGGTCGTCGGGCGGCACCGCGCGCTCGTCGCTGAAGTAGATCGCCCAGACGGGCCAGTCGATGCCGTCGAGATATGGTGCGCGGGCGAGTCGCTCGAACATGGCCACCGGTGTTGCACCACCGGAGAGCGCGATGGCAAAGCGCCCGGTCTGCGCGCAGGTGTCGGCGGACGCGCCGCTGAGCAGCGCGGCCGCCGCGGCGGCGAGCGCGCCGGCGTCGGCGTGCACCGCGACGTCGCCGTGGAGGCCGCGAAGATGCGGAGGCGCGTCAGGCATCGAGCGTCACGACCGACGCGCGCGACACCGCCTGACGGTACACATGGTCGTCTTCCAGCTCCGCCATCAGCCGCGCGATCAGCACGGCCTCGCCCTCCGGTGGCGACAGCGTCACACTCGTGGCCTCCACGCCGGCGTCGACGTCGATCGATGTGCGCAGCACCGTGCCCTGGCGCTCGACGTCGACGCGCGCCATGTGCCGCCCATCGGAGCAGCGGATGCGCACGTGCTGCAGGTCGGCGACTTCGGTGTCGTGCACCGGTACCGCGCTGGCGAGGACCTCCGGCCCCCCGTCCTCGGGCCAGCCCAGACGTGATGCCAGCCAGCCGGTGAGCAGCACAGCCTGCAGCGTGTCCTGCTGGCCGGCGCTCACCAGGTGGACCGAGGTGATGCGCCGCAGCCACCGGCGCATCGCCGGACCGGCGAATGCGTGGGCCACGGCGTCGCGCCAGGGCCGCAGCCGCTCCCAGGCGAGGTCGCCGAGGCGCAACGCGCCGTCGTACGTCTCGGTCACCTCGCGGATCATGCGCAGCGTTGCGTGGACGTCAGCGTAGGCCTCGGTGTCGAGGATCAACCGGTCCACAAGCGAGATCGCGTCGGGGCGGAATGCCTGCTCCAGCGGCGGCGCTCCCACCACCCAGAGGTGCACGGGAATGTCGGGAATGAGCAGCGGCTGCACGATGCTCGTCAGGTGCAGCGCCGGCTCGCCGCCGACATCGATGCGCACCAGCTCGACGTAGCTGCCCATCGACGTGCGCCGCAGCGAGATGTCGGACTCGATCATCACCGGCAGTTCGCGCCGGGCGTGGATGACGATGGCGCGCGCCGGATGACGCTCGGCGACGCTGACGACCGTGTCGATCACGCCGTCGATGAGCTGCGGATCGTTGCACGCCGCCACGATGTTGAGCACGGACAGGCGCACCTGTGTCGACTCGGCGCCCGCGGCGCGCAGCGCATCGTGGTGCAGGTCGTCGAGCGCGCCGGCCACGGCGTGCAGCCCACTCACATGCGTATGCCGCTGCACCGACGGTGCTGCCGTGCTCACCGTGAATCCGTCATGGCCGGTGCCAGCTGCGGCCGTCGCGAGCGACCAGCTCATCGCTCTCCAGCGGTCCCCAGGTGCCGGCGTCGTAGTTGGGCAGGCTGTCCGGATCGGGCGGGTGCGCTCGCCACCCGTCGAGGATCGCCGTGTTGAAGCGCCACGACTCGAGCACCTCGTCCTCGCGGGCGAACAGCGTCGGATCCCCCTGCATGCAGTCGAGCAGCAGGCGTTCGTAGGCCTCCGGCGATTCGCGGAGAAAGGAGGTGCCGTACAGGAAGTCCATGTTGACCGTGCGGATGCGCACCGCCTGCCCCGGAACCTTGGCGACGAACCGCAGCGTGATGCCCTCGTCGGGCTGGATGCGGAGCACCAGCAGGTTGGGGTCGATGGCGTCCGCAGGCAGCGCGCCCTCGGGCAGCGCGCGCATGCCGCCGAACGGCGAGTGCGGCACGCGCCGGAACTGGATCACGATCTCGGTGGCGCGCTTGACCAGGCGCTTGCCGGTGCGCACGTAGAACGGCGTTCCGGCCCAGCGCCAGTTGTCGATGTCGACCTTCATCGCCACGAATGTCTCGCGCAGTGACGCGGGATTGATGTCCGGCTCCTGGCGATAGCCGGCCACGGCTTCGCCGTTCACCCAGCCGGGACCGTACTGCCCGCGCACCGTGCGCGACAGCGCGTCGTCGGGGTGAATCGGGCGCACCGCGCGCAGCAGCTTCACCTTCTCGTCGCGCACCGTCTCGGCGTGGAAGTTGCTCGGCGGCTCCATGCCCACGAGCGCGACCAGCTGCATGATGTGGTTCTGCACGATGTCGCGGAGGGCACCGGCCTGCTCGTAGAACGCGGCGCGGTTCTCGATGCCGATCGACTCGGCGACGGTGATCTGCACGTGGTCGACGTACTGCCGGTTCCACAGCGGCTCGAAGATGCCGTTGGCGAAACGGAACACCAGGAGGTTCTGCACCGACTCCTTGCCGAGGTAGTGGTCGATGCGGTAGATCTGATCTTCGCGGAAATAGCGATGCAGGTGGTCGTTCAGCTCGCGCGCCGTCTGCAGGTCGCGGCCGAACGGCTTCTCCACGACGACGCGCGCGAAGCTCCCCTCGCGCTCCTCGTGCAGCCCCTGCTCGTGCAGCCAGCTCGCCAGTGGCACCACCGCCGCCGGCGGGACGCTGAAGTAGAAGATGCGGTTGCCCGCGGTGCCACGTGTGTGGTCGGCTTCCTCCAGCGCATCCTTCAGCTTCGTCGCGCCCTCGGGACGTTCGTCGTAGCTCGCGAAGCGCAACCCCTCGGCGAAGCCGCTCCAGATGTCGGCGCTGACCGGGACGCGGCCGAATTCCTCTACCGCCTCGCGCATGGCGGTGCGGAACTCCTCCTGTGACAGCGCGCGCCTCGCGGCGCCCACCACGGTGGTGCCCGGCGCGAGCAGGCCCTCGGACGCCAGCGCGAACAGCCCCGGCACGAGCTTGCGCTTGGTGAGATCGCCGGTGGCTCCGAAGATGACGATGGAGCAGGGAGGTGGAACGCGCGCGGAGCGCAGACCCTCGAGCAGCGGGTTGGGCTCGAGCTCGACGCCCGCAGTCACTGGCCTAGCCCGCGGCGTGCGGCTGCGCCTGCTGTTCGGAACGCACGGCGTGCCCGCCGAACTCGTTGCGCAGCGCGGCGATCACCTTGTTGCCGAACGCGTCCGGCAGCCGCGACTCGTACCGCATCATCAGTGACAGCGCCAGCACCGGTGCCGGTACCGAGAGCTGCATCGATTCCTCGATGGTCCAGCGGCCCTCGCCCGAATCCTCGACCCAGCCGCGGATCTGATCCAGGTGCGGGTCCCGCTGAAACGCGCGCTCGGCAAGCTGCAGCAACCACGACCGCACCACGCTGCCCTGGTTCCAGAGGTGCGCGATGCCGCCGAGGTCGAGCGTGCCGAAATCAGACTTGGCTTCCATGATGGCGAAGCCTTCGGCATAGGCCTGGAGCATGCCGTACTCGATGCCGTTGTGCACCATCTTCACGAAATGCCCGGCGCCGGTGGGGCCGACGTGGAGGAAGCCGTCGGGTGGCGCCAGAGTCTCGAAGATCGGCCGGTAGCGCTCCACCGCGTTGTCGTCTCCGCCGACCATGAGGCAGTAGCCCACCTCGAGCCCCCAGATGCCGCCGCTCGTGCCCGAGTCGATGAACGCGACACCCTTCGCGTTGGCGGCCTCGCCCCTCGCGATCGAGTCGTGGTAGTTGCTGTTGCCCCCGTCGATGATGGTGTCGCCGGGCTCCAGCAGCGTGAGCAGCTGATCGACGGTGTGCTGGGTGACCGCTCCCGACGGCACCATCAACCACACGCCACGCGGCGGCGACAGCGCCTGCACGAGCTCCTCCAGGGACGCACGGGTCTGCGCCCCGAGCTGCTCCACCGACTCGCGCGCCTGCGCGTTGGGGTCGAACGCGACGATGCCGAAGTGGCCGTCACGGCGCAGGCGGTGCACCATGTTGGCCCCCATCCTGCCCAGGCCGACGAACCCGAGGGTCAGCGCCGCGGCGCCGTCGCTCATCGAACGACCGCCGCGGAGCAGGCGTCGGTGAGGCGGTCGAGCCCCTCGATGAGGTCGCCGGAGATGTGCACGCGGATGACGCGCCGGCGGTGGTCGCGCAGCGACTGCAGATCGCCCGCGGCCTGCGCTTGCTTGAGCACCGAGAACGTGAAGCGCTGGTCCGGGATGGGCACATCTTCGCCGTCGTCGCCGGTGACCTGGATGAAGACGCCGGTGTTGGGCCCACCCTTGTGCAGCTGCCCGGTGCTGTGCAGGAAGCGAGGGCCGAAGCCGAACGTCGTGGCCACGCGGCGCGTGTCGCGGATCTGCACGCGCAGCCGCTGCATCGCCGCCTCGTTGGCGGCGTTGGGTGTGACGTACGCCATGAGCGCCACGTAGTCACCGGCGTGCGCCGTCGCCAGGTGCTGGCGCAGGGCGTCGGCCGGCGAGCCGCTGACGTCGCCGTAGATGCTGATGCCGTCACCGCTGCTCGCCGGCTTCTCCTGTGGCAGCGCGCCGTCTTTCTCGTAGCCGGCCAGGACACGGTTGGTGTTGTCTTTGGACTCCTGCACGTTGGGCTCGTCGAACGGATCGATGTGCAGGGCCGCTCCGGCGACGGCTGTGGCGAACTCCCAGCGGAAGAACTCGGCGCCGAGGTCGAGCAGGCCGTCGAGGTCGAACGTCACCACCGGGTGGCCGGCCGTGCGGAGCGCGCCCACCGCGGGATCGAACACCGCGTCGTCGCCGAGGCGCAGGGCGACGAACAACCGGTCGCTGCCGTAGGCGGACGGGTCGCCGATCGGCTCGGAGCCGATGGGGATGAGGCCCTTGCCCTCTTTGCCCGTGCTCTCGGCGATGAGCTGCTCGGCCCACAGGGAGTAGGCCGCGATGCGATCGGGCGTCAGGATCGTGACCTTGTCGCGCCCCTGGTCGTGCAGGGTGCCGAACGTCGTCCCCAAGCCCACGCCGGGGTTGAGGTCCGCCGGCACGCCGGGGGCGCACAGCTGGCGCATCGCCTGGGCGCGGGCCAGCAGCTCCTCGACGTCGATGCCGATCACCGCCGCCGGGACGAGCCCGAAATAGCTGAGGGCGGAGTATCTGCCACCGATGTCCTCCGGGTTCTGGCAGATGCGGCGGAAGCTGCGCTGCGCAGCCGTCTGGGTCAGCGCGGTGCCGGGATCCGAGACCGCGATGAAATGGCGCCCCGGCTCGGGAATGCCGGCCGAGCGGACGAGCTCCCAGAAGTGCGCCAGGTGGGAGAGCGTCTCCAGCGTCTTGCCGGACTTGCTGGAGACGATGAAGCCGGTGCTCCGGGGGTCCAGCGAGCGCGTGAGCTCCGCGATCGCCGCGGGGTCGGTGGTGTCGAGCACGTGCAGCACCGGTTGCCCGGCCGCGCTGCCGAACGAGGTGCGCAGCACCTCTGGACACAGGCTCGAGCCGCCCATGCCCAGGAGCACGCAGTCGGTCCATCCGGCCTCGCGCACCTCGCTGCCCAACCCGATCAGCTCGGCGACGCGGCCGCGCATCGTGCTGGTCACGTCGAGCCATCCGAGGCGGTCGCGGATCACCGCGGCGTGCGCCGCGTCGCCAGGCTTCCACAGGTCCGGGTCGCGCTTCCAGACCCGCTCGGCAACTGTTTCCGCGTGCGCTGCGTGCACCGCGGTGTCGACGCTTGCAGCCACGGCGCCGAGGTCGGCGTGGCGGCGCGAGGTGAAACCGCAGTGCATGCGGTCCACCTTGATGACCACGTCGCGGATCATCGCGTCGTAGGAATCCGCGAACGACTTGACGCCGGCGTCGAGGAGATCCTGGGTCACGCGGTCCATGTCGATGCCCGCCCGCCCCAGCTCCTCAACCACGCGGTGCGCCTCCTCGCGGTCGTGGCGCACGGTGTCGCCGGCGACGACCCCGTGATCGTGGAAGGCGTCGATCGTCTGCGGCGGCATGGTGTCGACCGTGTGCGGACCGATCAGCGCCTCCGCGTAGACGACATCGCGATAGTTCGGGTTCTTCGCCGAGGTGCTGGCCCAGAGCGGACGCTGCACCTTTGCGCCGGCGTCGGCGAGGCGCTGGAAGCGCGGGTCAGCGAAGCGCTGCTCGAACAGCTCGTATGCCAGCCGCGCATTGGCGATGGCGGCTGTGCCCAGCAGTCCCTCGAGCCGTGCGTTCCCCGGATCCTGCTGCAGCTTCTCCTGCAGCAGGGCGTCGACCGCGGTGTCGACCCGGCTGACGAAGAACGAGGCGACCGAGTGCACGTCGAGCGACTCGCCGCGTTCGCGGCGCGCGGCGAGCGCGTTGACGTACTGATCGATCACGCGCTCGTGCATGTGCAGCGCGAAGATGAGCGTGACGTTGATGTTGCGCCCGCGATCGAGGCTGGTCATGATCGCCGGCAGCCCCTCCGCGGTCGCGGGGATCTTGACCATCAGATTTGGCCGTGCCACGCGATCCCAGAGGGCCTGCGCCATGCCGATCGTGCCCTCGGTGTCGTGCGCGAGGCTTGGGGCCACCTCGAGCGAGACGAAGCCGTCGCCGCCCTCGGTGCTCTCGTAGACAGGGCGCAGGATGTCGGCGGCACGCTGGATGTCGCTGATCGCGAGCGCGAAGAAGATCTCGTTGGGGTCGGACACGCGGTCGCCGACGAGCTGCCGGAGCTGCTCGTCGTAGTCGGTCCCTTCAGCGATCGCTTTCTGAAAGATCGTGGGGTTGCTGGTCAGTCCGGTGACGTTGTCCGCTTCGATCATCCGCTCGAGCTGGCCCGTGGTGACCAGCTCGCGGCTGATGTAATCGAGCCAGACGCTCTGACCGTGCCTGGCGAGCTGCTGGAGAGGATTCGGCAAAGTCAGCGGACTCCGGCGCCCGCCCCGGTCAGCAGCCCGACCGCCGCGACCACCGCGTCCTCGTCGATGCCCGCCTGTCGCAGCAGATCTGCCGGCGACCCCGAGCCGGGCAGGCCGCGCACCGCGAGATGCTCCACCCGCGGCGGGTGCTCATCGGCGGACAGTGCCTCCATCACGGCGGCACCGACGCCGCCCCAGGCGTAGTGGTCCTCGACGACCACGAACCTGCCGCCGGTCGCTCGCGACGCCTCGCGCAGCGTGTCGACATCGATCGGCTTCACCGAGTAGCAGTCGATGACTCGCGCATTGACGCCGTCGCGGGCCAGACGCTCGGCCGCGGCCAGGCAGGTGTGGAGCGTGACGCCGGCGCCGATCAACGCAACCGCATCGCTGTCGCTGCGCCGCAGAACCTTGGAGCCGCCGATGGGAAAGCTCTCGTCGTTGCCGTACAGCACCGGGTACGCGCCGCGCGTGGTGCGCATGTACGAGATGCCCGGGAGGTCAGCCATCGCCTCGGTGAGCTTTGCCGCGCTCACCGCGTCGCTCGGGTACAGCACCGTGGAGGTGTGGATGGACCGCATCGACGACAGATCCTCGAGCGCCATCTGCGACGGTCCGTCGGCGCCGATCTCGACGCCGGCGTGCGAACCGGCGAGGCGGATGCTCACCTCGGAGACGCCGGCCATGCGGATGAAGTCGTACGCACGCGTGAAGAAGGCGCCGAACGTGGATGCGAAGGGGATGTAGTGGCGCACTGCCATGCCGGCCGCCGACGCCACCAGCTGCTGCTCGGCGATGAACATCTCGAAAAAGCGCTCCGGGTGCGCCTTCTTGAACGCCTCGCTGTACGTGGAGTTGCCCACCTCGCCGTCGAGAGCGACGACGTCGGGGCGGGCGCCCAGCGCGGCGAGCGCGTCGCCGTAGGCGCGCCTCGTGGCCACCTTGTCGCCGATGTTGTACTTCGGCAGATCGACTCGCGGCCGTTCGGTGTGCGAGATCGCGGGTTCGCCCGCGTCGGGTGGCTGGACCTCGATGCGCAGGTCGCGGAGCCCGCCCAGCTCGGCGATGGCCCTTTCTGCCATATCCGACGGAAACGGCTTGCCGTGCCAGTCCTCCTTGTTCTCCACCTCGCTGAAACCCTTGCCCTTGATGGTGCGGGCGATGATCACAGTCGGGTGGTCGCTGCCGGCGCGCGCCTCGGAGAGCGCCTCGTCGATCTGCGGCATGTCGTGGCCGTCGATGAGGATGGCCCGCCAGCCGAACGACTCCACGCGCTTGCGGTAGACCTCGAGATCCCACTCGTACTCGGTGGGGCCGCGCTGGCCCAGGCGGTTCACATCGAAGATGGCGCACAGGTTGCCGAGGCGGTAGTACGACGCCTTGTCGAGCGCCTCCCAGATGGAGCCTTCGGCGAGCTCGCTGTCGCCGCACAGCACCCACACGTGGTAGGGGAGGTGGTCGAGGAAACGGCCGGCAAGGGCCACGCCGACGCCGATGGGAAGCCCCTGGCCGAGCGAGCCGGTGGCGACGTCGACCCACGGAATCTTGGGCGTGGGATGACCCTCGAGCCTGGAGGTGATGGTGCGGTAGGTCATCAGCTCGTCGTCGGTGATCGCGCCGGCGGCCTTGTAGAGCGGGTAGAGGAGGGGTGACGCGTGGCCCTTGGAGAAGATGAGGTGGTCGTTGTTGGGGTTCTGCGGGTTGGCGAAGTCGTAGCGCAGGTGACGCGCCGCGAGGACGGCCATGATGTCGGCCGCGGACATGCTCGACGTCGGGTGACCCGATCCAGCCTTGGTGCTGGCGCGGATGCCGTCGATGCGCAGCTGCTGGGCCACGTCACGAAGCGCGTCCAGCCCGGGAACAGCGCGCTCATCCAGCGTTCGGGTCGTCACCATGCGTCACCTCCTGCGTGCGCTCCTGCCGCACTCGATTCTCATGATCGCGCGAATGCGCGTGAGCCCGCAGATGATGAGGGTCGCGTTGGGGTATGTGCCGGCCTGCGGTGCCGCGTGGACGTGCCTGCGGGGTTCGGGGAGCCTTTCCCGATCCTCACACACCATACGGAAATGTTGAGAACGAACGCATGTTTGAACCCCGATTCTGTGGTGAAGCGCCGCTCTCGATGTGACCGCCGGCTCGAGCTGAGCGCATTCTCATCCGCATAGCGGGCTGGCGCGATGGACTGCAAACGTTCTGCACCCAGAGCCGGTAGGTGAAAGAACACGGCGCAACCGACCGGGAGCACCCGTTGCCGAGCCAGGCCGCAAAATGTGTGGCCGTCTGCTCACACTGTCACAAGGTGCGGACCACGCAGCGATCCGCGCGCCCATAGCTCAGTTTGGATAGAGCGTCTCGCTACGGACGAGAAGGTCGGGGGTTCGAGTCCCTCTGGGCGCGCCACATCGCCGCGGCCAATGTGATCCGGGTGTGCGCGGCGTACCGCGCCGCGTGCCCGGGCACGCCGCGCCGTATCTCCGCTGCTACCGTCCCTCGCCATGCTGGGTGCAGGCGCCATCCTCTTTCTCGCCGCACTGCAGGGCGCGACCGAGCTCTTCCCCGTCTCGTCACTCGGTCACGCGGTCGTGATCCCTGCGCTGTTCCACCTCGGCTTCAAGCAGTCGGACCCGGACCTGGTCCCAATCCTCACGCTGCTGCACCTGGGCACGGCCGGCGCGCTGCTCATCCTCTACCGCTCGGAGTGGTGGCGCATCATCCGCGGCTTCGTCAGGGCCGCGCTGCGCGGCACCATCGAGAACAGCGACGAACGCCTGGCGATGATGCTGGTGGTGGGCACGATCCCCACGGGCGTCATCGGATTCTTCTTTGTCAAACCGCTGACCAACCTGTTCGGCGACCCGCGTGCGTCGTCCGCCTTTCTCATCGTCAACGCCGCGATCCTCGCCGGCGCCGAGGTGTTCCGCCGTCGCGACGAACGGCGCCGTCGTGCAATCAGAACCAGCGACACGGCGCCGGCGACTCCGAGCGGGACTAGCCATGTCGCGGGAGACCCGGGGTACGCCGGCGTCGAGCGGCTCACGCTGCGCACCGCGGTCATCGTCGGCGCCTGTCAGATCGCCGCGCTGTTCCCGGGCATCTCGCGGTCGGGCGTCACCATGGCTGCCGGACTCATCGCCGGTCTGCGCCACGAGGAGGCGGCGCGCTTCGCGTTCCTCCTAGCGACGCCGATCATCCTCTCCGCGGGCCTGCTCGAGGTGCCCGACCTCGGCGGCAGCACGTCGACGCTGGCGATCGGCGCAGGTGCGGCCGTGCTCGCCGGTGTGGTGTCGTACCTCAGCGCGCGCTTCCTGCTGCGGTATCTTCGGTTCGGGAGGCTCGACCCCTTCGCCTACTATTGCGCGGCACTCGGCACCGCAGGACTCGTGTTCATCCGGTGACCGCCGTCCCCACCCGCAGGAGCTGATGCCGTGAGGCCGAATGTTCTCGCCGCAGTTGCGTTGGTTGTCGTGGCTGTCGCGTGTGCTGCGTTCGCCGTGTTCTACTGGACCACCAAAACGAGCCTGTTCGCCAGCGATTTCGGGCTCCACACCAAGCACGCGATCTTCTTCACCGCGCTGGCGGTGCTGGCGCTGATCGCCGCCAACTTCGCCCGTCGCGCCGGCGCCGCCCGCGCCCGCCGCTGACACGGCCGTTCCGTAACCTGCTCGCTCGCCTGCGCGTTTTTCTCAGCAGTCGATCACCGTGGCTGGGAGGCTCAACGGAATGACAGGCTTTCGGGGAACCATCAAGGTCCTGAGCTGGGACCGCGCCAGGCGCGGTGACCCGGCCGTGGTCGCGGTCCACACGGCACTCAGCGACGCCCTGGGAGGGGATGCCGACGATCTCAGCATTCGGGTGCACGACGGCGTCGTGACCATCCGGGGCGAGGTGGATCGGATGGACGACATCAACGCCTACGCGGCGATCGTGCGCGCGGTGCCGGGGGTCGTCGACGTCGACAACCTGCTGCGCCTCCGCGTTGTCCGGCGGCTGCGCCCGCAAGTCCTCTCCGCCTGACCCTCGTTCCGCGCTAGCCTGGCGGCCGATGACGCTGCCGGTCGCCCCGCCGCTGGAGCCCATGCTGGCCAAGGCCGAGGCGTCGATCCCGCAGTCCACGGGGTGGCTCTACGAGCCGAAGTGGGACGGGTTCCGCGCTCTGATCTTTCGCGACGGCGACCAGCTGCGCATCGACAGCCGCAACTCGCTGCCGCTGCAGCGCTACTTCCCCGAGCTGGTGACACCGCTGCAGTCGGCGCTCCCGGACCGCTGCATCGTCGACGGCGAGATCGTCATCGCCACGCCGACCGGCCTCGACTTCGACGCCCTGCAGCTCCGCCTCCACCCGGCGGACTCGCGGGTGCGCATGCTGGCGGCGCAGAGCCCCGCGTCCGTCGTGCTCTTCGACATGCTCGCGCTCGGCGACGACGATCTGCGCAGCCGCCCGCTGCATGAGCGTCGCGCGCTGCTGCTCCAGACGGTGGCGGCCACCGTGCAGGTCGGCATCACGCCGCAGACGGAGTCGCCGGACGAGGCGACGCAGTGGTTCGAGCGCTACGAGGGCGCCGGGCTGGACGGCGTGGTGGCCAAGCCGCGCGACGGCGACTACCGCCACGGCGAGCGTCGCTGGGTCAAGGTGAAGCATCTGCGCACGGTCGACTGCGTGGTCGGGGGCTTCCGTCCGCTGACCAAGGGAACGGGCGTCGGGTCGCTGCTGCTCGGCCTCTACGACGGCTCCGTGCTGCACCACGTCGGCCACACGTCTGGCTTCAGCGCCGCGGAGCGGCGCGAGATCCTCGCCCGCCTCGAGCCGCTGGTCGGCGGCGAGAGCTTCGGGTACGGGAGCAGCCCGGGCGGGCCCAGCCGGTGGAAGCGTGCCCAGGAGCTCGCCTGGACGCCGGTGCAGCCGGCGCTCGTCTGCGAGGTCTCTTTCGACCACCTGCAGGGGCACCGCTTCCGTCACGCGGCGCGCTTCCTCCGCTGGCGTCCCGACCGCGACCCGCGTTCGTGCACGTTCGAGCAGCTGGCGCCTCCCGAGCAGTTCTCGCTGGACGACATCGTCGTCGTGCCCGGGCGCTGAGCGCCCCAGCGCTGGCGATCAGCCGGCGGGACGTCCCCTCGCCACCTGGGGCAGCAGCGCCACCTGCACCGTCTTGCGCACGACGTGCCCCGCGCCCAGCTGGAACGTGATCACCGAGGTTCCCGGCCGGCGCGCCTGGAACGCGAACTCCGTGACCTGCTGCAGCTGACACAGCGGCGGCACGTGGCAGAGCGGCGTCGGCACCGGCTGTAGCACGTCGCTGTCCGACGAGACGGCACTCTGCCCGGGGGCCGACTCCACGAGGAACTCGAGCAGGCTCGCCGTCGGCGTCGTCAGCGGCACGCTGTCCACCTCGTAGAAGATGGTTGCGTCGACGGCCCGGTCGAACAGCGGCACCGAGGGCGCGCTCGGCACCGGCTGCACGCTGTGGTCCTGGCCCGACCAGAGCACCACCGTCGTCGGAATCGCGACCAGCAGCGGAATCGCCACCGCGACGGCGACCAGCCACAGACGTCCCGGACGGCGTGGCGAGGACGAAGCCGCCTCCATCGCGCTCATCACACCGGCTTCTCCTTCGGAGTGCGCCAGGCGGACCAGACCGACCAGAGGATGACGAGCGCGATGGTCGCCACGATGCTCCACAGCGCGTAGTGGCTGATCGTCTGGGCGACGTCGACCGCGTGCTGGCCGACGAACCATCCGACTGATACGAACAGCGCGATGTAAAGGAGCTGCCCGGTCAGGTCAGCAACGATGAACGCGAGAAACGGCACGCCGGCCTCGCCCGCGGCGAGATAGAACAGCGCCGACGGCACGGGAAGAAACGGTGCGAAGACCACGGTCCAGAGGCCGAAGCGACGGAAGAACCGCTCCCCCCGTGCGATCCGCTTGCGCCAGCGAGGATCGTTGCGCTCGTAGTACTCGAGAATGCGCCGCCCATAGCGCCGCCCCGCGTAGAAGTAGCACGGGTCCGTCCACATCGAGATGAGGAGCGGCGCCACGATCGCCGCCGGGAGGAACGCCCTGCCCACGCGGGCAAACCCACCCGCCGCGATCATCGACACCGTGCTGCCCCGGATGAGCTCCAGGAAGACCGGCCGGGTGCCGATGAACAGCGCGTTGAGCGGCAGCCCGGCGTAGTAGTAGATCGTGTTGACCACGATCGGCCCGACGATGAGCACGTCCTTCCATGTCGGGCGGCCCCCGGTGACCGACGCAACCGGGGGCTCCGGGAGATCGGAGTCGCGGCTGGCGACCGTGACCGGCTCGGTGTCCATGTGGCCACCCATTGTCACCCGGCGCCGGGTGCAGGTCGCACCGAGACGGCGCTACGCCACCTCGGTGAGCGGCTCGGGCGGCTCGGCGGCCCTGCCCCGGTCGCGCGCGCGAGAGCTGAGGATCAGCGCGACGGCGGCGATGATCATCAGCCCGGCGACCACCGTCAGCCACGTGATCTGTTCGCTCAGCACCCAGGCGCCGAGCAGCACGGCCACCAGCGGGTTGACGTATGCGTAGGTGGACACCGCGGTCGCCGACACGTGGTGCAGCAGCCAGATGTAGGCCGTATATGCCACGAGTGACCCGAACACGATCAGGTACACGAAGGCGAACAGCGACTGGCCGCTGACGGCGTTGAGGTGGGTGTGCCCGGCCTCGCCGAGGGCCAGGCCGGCGATGCCGAGGAGCAGGCCGCCGGCGATCATCTCCATCGCCGTCGCGGTGAGCGCCTGGCGTGGCATCGGCGCTCGCTGCGCGTAGAGCGAGCCACACGCCCACAGCAGCGGCGACAGCGGCACGATGAAGGTCTGCCACTCGGTCGGGGCGGCGCCGCCTGGGCGCAGAAGCAGGACGACGCCGGCCAGACCGATGACGACCCCGACGGCGGCGCTGCGCCGCACCCAGGCACCGCCGAAGAGCGGCGCCAGGATCGCCATCCACAGGGGGACGGTGGCGACGATGAGCGCGGCCAACCCGGTGTGGACGTACTGCTCACCCCAGGTGACGATGCCGTTGCCTCCGAGCAGGAGGCAGAAGCCGATGATCGTCGCCGCCCGCCACTGGCGCCACGTCAGACGTTCGCGAGGCGCCCCGCGGCGATGGGTGAACGCGAAGAGAATCAGCCCGGCGAGGAGAAAGCGCGCACCCGCCATGAGCAGGGGCGGCATGGTGTCGATGGCGAGCCGGATGGTGAGGTACGTCGATCCCCAGATCAGATAGACGGCCGCAAAGGCCAGCACGATGCGCACCCGTGGCGAGGTTCCGCGGATGGACAGCGTGATCGCCATTTGTTACACTACAAACCCTTGAACGTACCAACACGATATCACATACGGGGCCGGCGAGCCGGCGAGATCGAGGCCAGCGTCGAGCGCGGCATCCTCGAGGGCGCCCTTCCCGGGGGGGCGCGCCTGCCGACGGTCCGCAGCCTGGCAACTCGCCTCGGTGTCAGCGCCGCCACCGTCGCGTCGGCGTACCGAGACCTGCGTCGCCGCGGCCTCATCGTCGCGGCAGGCCGCCTGGGCACGACCGTCGCCGAGCGCGGTCCGGTGGCCCCGCGGGGCAGGCCGACCTTCAGCCCCGGCGTGCGCGACCTCTCCGGCGGCAACCCCGACCCGGCGCTGCTGCCCGACCTGGAGCCACACCTGCGGCGCATCACCGCGGGACACGTGCTCTACGGGGCCGCAGCCAACGACCCAGACCTGCTGCGGCTTGCGGCATCGCGGTTCGAGGCCGACGGCGTGATGGCGGACAACCTGACCGTGGTCGGCGGCGCGCTGGACGGCGTCGAGCGGGTGCTGGCCGCCCACCTGCGGCCCGGCGACCGGGTGGCAGTCGAGGATCCGTCCTACGCGGGGGTGACCGACCTCGTGCGCAGCCTCGGGCTGATGCCGGTCGCAGCCCCGGTCGACGATCGCGGAGCCGATCCCCGGGCGCTGGAGGCGGTGCTCCACGGGGGCGTGGCCGCCTGCGTGCTCACCCCGCGCGCCCAGAACCCCTACGGCTCGGAGCTCGACGCCGGCCGCGCCGCCGAGCTCCGCGCCGTGCTTCGGCGCTTTCCGGACGCGTTGCTGATCGAGGATGACCACGCCAGCGAGATCAGCGAGCGGCCGCGGGCCAGTGTCAGCGCCGGACGGGCGGTCACCAGGCACTGGGCACAGGTGCGCTCGGTGTCGAAGTCGCTCGGGCCCGACCTCCGTCTCGCCGTGCTCACCGGCGACGCCACCACTGCCGCGCGTGTGGAGGGGCGGCGCCTGCTGGGCGCCGGCTGGGTCTCGCACCTCGTGCAGCGGTTGGTCGTCTCGCTGTGGAGCGATCCCGAGACGGAACGCGTGCTGGCCGCCGCGCGGGAGGCGTACGCGCGCCGGCGCTGCGGGCTGCTCGACGCGCTGCGCGCGGAGAGCATCCAGGCCCATGGGGCCAGCGGGCTCAACGTGTGGATCCCGGTGGCGCACGAGGACGCGACCGTCGCGGCGCTGCTCGATCGTGGCTGGGGCGTGCTCGCCGGCGAGCGGTTCCGCATCGCCGCGCCGCGGGCGATCCGCGTCACCACCGCAACGCTGGAGCCTGAAGAGGCGAGGCGGTTCACGGCAGACCTGCGTCAGGCGCTCGCGCCGGCGCCGTCACGCCTGGTATGAGCGGCGACATCGACCTCGCGCGCGCCCTGTCGTTCGGCGCCAGCGCCGAACAGTACGACCGTGCCCGGCCGTCGTACCCGGCGGCGCTGATCGATGATCTTGTCTCGCTGCGGCCGCGGTGCGTGCTCGACGTCGGCGCCGGCACCGGCAAGGCGGCGGAGCTGCTGCTCGCGCGGGGTCTGGACGTGCTCGCCGTGGAGCCCGACGCGCGCATGGCCGCCGTGGCACGTCGCAAGGGGATCGCGGTGGAGCAGAGCACGTTCCAGTCCTGGGCCCCGCGTGGACGGCGCTTCGACCTCATCACCGCCGGGCAGTCGTGGCACTGGATGCCGCAGCCCGGCAGCGCACGTCGCGCGTTCCAGCTCGTACACGAGTCGGGCCACCTGGCTGCGTTCTGGAACCTCGACGTCCTCGACGACGGCGTGCGTACCGCGCTGGAGCCGGTTTACCGCCGCCTTGCGCCCGGCCTCCTCGACGACAACGCGTTCGCGCAACCGCCGCAGCTGGTGGTGGAGAAGGCGCGGCACGCCGAGCCGCTGCAGGCCGCGGGGTTCGAGCCGGTCGAGCTGCGCACCTACGCATGGTCATCGCGATACAGCACGCAGGAGTGGATCGACGGTGTGGCGACGCACAGCGACCACGCGACGCTGCCGGAAACGCAGCGGCGCACGCTGCTCGAGGCGCTGGCGCGCGCCATCGAGGGCGCCGGCGGTGCGATAACGTGCAACTTCACAACGGTGCTGCTGCTGGCCTCGCACTGAGTGCCGCCGAGCGCGCGACGTACCATGACGCTCATGGCGACCGCGCAGGTGGCTCGCTTTCACTCGGTCAATCCGGCGACGGAGGAGGAGATCGAGTCGTTCGACATCGCCACTCCGTCTGAGGTGGATGCTGCGCTGAGCGCGGCGCAGCGCGCCTCGCGCGGGTGGCGAGGCCGGACGCTCGAGGAGCGGTGCACGCTGCTCCAGGCAATCGCGCGGACGCTGCGTGCAGACATCGACATGCACGCTGCGACGATCACAGCGGAGATGGGCAAGCCGCTGCACGAAGCGCGCGCCGAGGTGGAGAAGTGCGCGTTCTGCTGCGACTACTTCGCGGAGCACGCCGCCGGGTTTCTCGCTGACGAGCCCGCTCCCAGCGACTCGTCCGCGAGCTTCGTCACGTTCGACCCGATGGGCGTGGTGCTCGCGTGCATGCCCTGGAACTTTCCGTACTGGCAGGTCTTTCGCTGCATCGCGCCGGCGCTGGCGGCGGGCAACGGCATCGTCCTCAAGCACGCGAGCAACGTGACGCGCTGCGGACTGCGCATCGCCACCGCCCTGCGCCAGGCGGGCGTTCCCCAGTCGGTGTTCACCATGCTCGTGCTGCCCAACGAGGCGGTGGCGGGCCTCATCGCAGACCCGCGCATCGCGGCGGTGTCGCTCACCGGCAGCACCGCGGCGGGGCGCAGCGTGGCCGCCGCGGCGGCGGCGCAGGTGAAGAAGTGCGTGCTCGAGCTGGGCGGCTCCGACGCCTTCATCGTGCTCGAGGACGCGGACGTCGAGTCCGCGGTCGAGACCGGTGTTCGCTCGCGATTCCAGAACGCCGGGCAGAGCTGCATCAGCGCCAAGCGGTTCATCGTGCTCGAGGCGGTCGCCGACGAGTTCGAGGAGCGGTTGATCGCGCGCACGAAAGCGCTGCGCGTTGGCGACCCCACCGAGCGCGCGACCGACGTCGGTCCGCTGGCGCGTGCCGACCTGCGCGAAACGGTGGAACGCCAGCTTCACGAGTCTGAGGGGCGGGGGGCGCGGCTTCGCACGGGCGGCGATCGGCCTGACCGGCGCGGCTTCTACATGCAGCCCGCGGTGCTCACCGGGTGCGACGCCGGCATGCCCGCCTTCGACGAGGAGACGTTCGGCCCGCTGGCAGCCGTGGGGCGGGTGCGCGACGAGGATGAAGCTGTCGAACTGGCCAATCGCAGCATCTACGGCCTCGGGGGGAATGTCTGGACCCGTGATCTCGATCGTGGGGTGCGGATCGCGCACCGGCTGGACACCGGCGGGGTGTTCGTCAACGGCATGACCCATTCGGATCCGCGCCTGCCCTTCGGCGGTGTGAGAGGCTCCGGGTACGGGCGCGAGCTGCACCGCTTCGGCATCCAGGAGTTCGTCGACGTCAAGACCATATGGGTGCCTCCCGCGTAGCCTGGTAACGGGCTCGGTATGGGGAGGGGCGCTGCGGAGGAAGAATTCACCCGAAGATGGCGGATATTCGGCTGCTGGAGATAGGGGCGCGGGCCCGCCTGCGCAGGCGGGCCCGGCGGCTTGCCGCGGGAGCGGCGGTGTTCGCCGTCGCCGGCGTCGCTGCGTTTGGCTCGTATGCGGCGCTGCGCCCGACCGCGCCGCGTCCGAACGGGGTCGCCGTCGGCGATGACGCACCGGTGGTGCACATCGCACGCGCGCTGCAGCACGTGCTCCCCACCCCGACCCCGGGGCCGGTGCAGGCGGCCGGCGGGTGCATCACCCTGCCGATCCTCTACTACCACTACATCCGCGTGAATCCCGACCCCCGCGACCACCTCGGGTTCGAGCTCTCGGTGACGCCGCCGAACTTCCAGGCACAGATGGACTGGCTGCGCATCGCAGGTGCCCACCCCGTGACGCTGGCGCAGATGATGGCGGCGCTGCAGGGAGGGCCGGCGCTGCCGTCGCATCCGGTGGTCCTCACCTTCGACGACGGTCACGACGACTTCGCCACCCAGGCGGTGCCGGTGCTCATGGCCAATCACTTCGTCGCCACGTCGTTCGTCGTCCCCGGCTTCCTGAACACCAGGGGGTACATGTCGTCGCTGCAGGTGCAGCAGGTGTCTGCGGATGGCATGGTGATCGGGGCCCACACCGTGCATCACGTCGAACTCACGCGCGTCTCCGCGGCGGTGGCGCAGGCGGAGATCACGCAGTCGAAGGCGCTGCTCGAGCAGCTGATCGGCAAGCCGGTGCTCGACTTCGCCTACCCGTACGGCGCGTTCACGGTGCCCATTGCGGCGATGGTGCAGCGGGCCGGGTTCCGCGACGCCGCCGCGACCACCTGGGGCACCCAGCAGTGCCTGAGCAACCGCTACGCGCTGCACCGGTTCGAGGTGCTGGGCTCCGGCAGCGTCGCCGCGGTCGCATCGGACGCGGGCGTGCCGGGCCCGCCGGCGGGGTGGGTGGATCCGGGCCTGCCGGCTGCCTGAGGGTCAGGGACCACCCGGCGCTGGCCTACGATGCACCGTCGTGGCCGCCCGAGCATCCTCACAAGCGTCGCACGCGTCGGTCGGCGAGCTCCTGAAGGAGGCGGCCCAGGAGATCGGCCGGTCGCGCGCGATCGATCATTGGCAGCCGTCGCTGGCGCGCTGGGACGCCGAGGAGCTGATGGTGGTCGCCCTCGGCCGCGAGCTGTCCCCGGCGGTGCGGCGGTCGCTGCCGTCGGCTGAGGAGCGGCGGCGCTTCCGGGACATGGCCGCGCGGCGCGCGCGTGGCGAGCCGGTGGCCCGGATCAAGGGCTACCTCGACTTTCGCGGCATGCGCCTGCTGGTGCGAAGCGGCGTTTTCGTTCCGCGGATCTCCAGCGAACTTCTCGCTGACGAGGCGATCGCGGCGCTGCGCCGGCGGCGCGGATCGCGGGTCGCGGTCGATGTCGCAACCGGATCCGGCCCGGTGGCGCTGGCGATGGCCAAGGCCGTGCCCGCAGCTGCCGTCTGGGGGGTGGACATCTCACGCGATGCGGTGCGCCTGTGCCGCGACAACGCGCGGCGCCTCGGCATCGAGAACGCGCACTTCCTGGTCAGCAACATGCTCGACGCGCTGCCCTCGGAGGTGCGCGGCAGTGTCGACGTGTTCACCATTCACCCGCCGTACGTGGCGCGCGCCGAGGTGCGCATCCTCCCCCGCGAGATCCGTGATTTCGAACCGCACGACACGCTCACCGACGGCTCCGACGACGGCCTCGGCCTGGTGCGACTCCTGGCTGCGGACGCGGTGACCTGGCTGCGCCCCGGCGGGGTGCTGCTGGTGGAGATCGGCACCTACCTGTCGCGGCGAGCGCAGGCAACGCTGCGCCGTGCCGGGCTCGCCGAGATCACCTGGAAGCGCGACGCGCTCGGGGTCACGCGTGTGGTCGCCGGTCGTCGCGCACGATCCACAGGCTGACGAAGTCTTAACCCTGCGACAACCGCCTCTTGTCCGCTAGCGGGTGAGGAGCTAATCGGCAACCCGCAAGAGTGCTGCCCAGAACACGTTGGCGGCACCAAGGGGTACAGCATGCACAGACCAGTGAACGTCGGCCTGACGCTGGCGGGAATGGCCGTCGTGGGGGGTGGCACCGCTGTGGGAGTGGCGTCACACGCGGCGGCGGAAGGCCCGCCGACGGCGACGCCGATCAAGCACCTGGTCGTGATCTTCCAGGAGAACGTGTCCTTCGATCACTACTTCGCCACGTACCCGAAGGCGGCGAACAGCGACGGCAGCCCGTTCCATGCGGCGGCGAACACACCGGCGGTCAACGGCCTCAACTGGGCGCTGGTCAACGACAACCCGAACGGCGCCAGCGCCAACCCGCAGCGGCTCTCGCACAGCGATCCGCTGACATGCGACCAGAACCACGACTACACCGCAGAGCAGGAAGCCTTCGACCATGGGCTGATGGACAAGTTTCCGGCGTTCACCAACACCGCGACGTGTTCGGCGCCGGACAAGGAGTTCACCAACGGCGTCATGGACTACTACGACGGCAACACCGTCACCGCGATGTGGAACTACGCACAGAACTTCGCGCTGAACGACAACTCGTTCAACACACAGTTCGGACCCTCGTCACCCGGAGCGCTCAACCTCGTCTCCGGGCAGACCCACGGGGCGTCGCCGGCGACGCTGAGCGGCGTGGTGGACAACGGCACGGCATACGGTGACGCCGATCCTGCGTTCGACGACTGCTCGT
The DNA here is from genome assembly GCA_036378495.1 of Candidatus Dormiibacterota bacterium. Classification (GTDB taxonomy): domain Bacteria; phylum Chloroflexota; class Dormibacteria; order Aeolococcales; family Aeolococcaceae; genus JAFALX01. The sequence continues at coordinate 3,887 of DASUWI010000107.1, read as the reverse complement.
CGGGTTCGACCTTCTCGATGACCGGCCAGAACATCGGCGAGCTGCTCAACGCCGCCAACATCAGCTGGGGCTGGTTCCAGGGCGGGTTCCGGCCGACGACAGCGGCCACCACCACCACGAAGGCCGTGTGCGGCTCCTCGCACACCAACGTCGGCGGGGCGACCGTGGCCGATTACAGCGCGCACCACGAGCCTTTCCAGTACTACGCATCAACGTCGAACCCGCATCACACCGCCCCCGCGTCGGTCGGCGAGATCGGCCACACCGGGCAGGCCAACCACCAGTACGACCTCAGCGACTTCACCGCGGCACTGAACGCGGGCGACCTGCCGAGCGTGAGCTACCTCAAGGCGGCCAAGTACCAGGATGGTCATCCCGGCTACTCCGACCCGCTCGACGAGCAGAACTTCGTGGTCACCACGATCAACGCGCTGCAGCACTCCGACGCCTGGTCGAGCACCGCCGTCGTCATCGCGTACGACGACTCCGACGGCTGGTACGACCACGTGATGCCGCCGATCATCAACGCATCGACATCCACCGAGGACGCGCTGCAGGCCACGGGCGTCTGCGGCAACTCGCAGCCCGCCATCCTCGGCGGCTTCGCGGACCGCTGTGGCTACGGCCCGCGCACACCGCTGCTGGTGATCTCCCCCTTCGCGAAGAGGAACTTCGTCGACAACACGCTGACCGATCAGAGCTCGATCCTCAGATTTGTGGAGGACAACTGGCTCGGCGGTGCGCGCATCGCCGCGTCGTTCGACCACCTCGCCGGGACCCTCGACAACATGTTCGACTTCGCCAACGCCGACGGTCGCACGCTGTTCCTCAACCCGGGCACGGGCGCGCCGTCAGGGGCCAACTCCCAACAGCGCTAGGGCGAACGGCAAAACCACTGCAAATCACTTCCCCACTGTTCGGGCCGGGGCGGGAGCGATCCCGTCCCGGTTCCGCTGTGGCGACCGACGTACCGGTGACTACACTCGGTCAGTGACCGACGCACTCACCGTTCGCGAACTCATGCACACACCTGCGGTGGTTGTGCCTGAGGACTTCAGCCTCAGCCGGGCCAGCCAGGTGCTGGACGAGAACAAGGTCGGCGCCGCCGCCGTGCTCGACGACGACGGACGGCTCAGCGGTGTCATCAGCGAGCGCGACCTCCTGCACTCCGTGGGCCGCGGCGTCGACCCCGGGAGCACGAGTGTCGCCGAGGTGATGACATCCCACCCCCACACCGTGGAGGCGGACGACACCGTCGCCACCGCGCTCGAGGTGTTTCGCACGCATCGCTTCCGCCACCTGCCGGTGATGGAGGGGTCGCGCGTCGCCGGCATCCTCTCGATACGTCACGTCGTGAAGGTGGCGCACATCGAGGAGGTGCGGGCGGGCGGTGCCGCCGCCGCGCCTGCGCTGGCCCCGAGCGGGCTCGAAGGCGTCGCCGTAGCGGAGACCGCGGTGGGTGACGTCCGGGGCGACGAGGGGTTCTTCCACTACCGCGGCTACAACGCCGTCGAGCTTGCCCGCCGCTGCTCGTTCGAGCAGGTGTGGCACCTGCTGGTCGAGGGTGAGCTACCGGGCGATTCGGAGCTGGCCTCGTTCACCGCGGTGGCGCGGGAGGCGCGGCGACTCCCGGAGGGCGTCGCCGCCCTGCTGCCCGCCATCGCGCGGCTTCCGGGGTACACGCCGCTCGGGGCCCTGCGTTCCGCGATCTCCCTCGCGGCGGCAGCCATGGAGTCGCAGCCGACGCTGGATCTGACGCCCACCCAGGTGCGCCTCGACGGGCTGCGCATGGCCGCCCAGGTGCCCGTCCTGCTCACGCGGCTGTTTCGCCACCAGCGCGGGCTTCCCCCGGTGGACCCCGACCCCGACCTGGGCTACGCCGCCGCGTACCTCCAGATGCTCACCGGCGACCGTCCCAGCTCACGGTCGGCGCGAGCGCTCGAGGAGTACCTCATCCTCACCATGGACCACGGCTTCAACTCGTCGACGTTCACCGCCCGGGTGATCACGTCGACCGGCTCCGACGTGGGCTCGGCGCTCACCGGTGCGCTCGGCGCCCTTGCCGGCCCGCTGCACGGGGGTGCACCGTCACGGGCGCTGGCCATGCTCGACGCCATCGGCACGCCGGATCGCGCCGAGGCGCATCTGCGGCGTGAGGTGACAGACGGACGGCGCCTCATGGGCTTCGGTCACCGGGTCTACCACACCGACGATCCGCGTTCCCTGCTGCTGCGCGAGGTGGCCACGGAGCTCGGTGGCGACCAGGTCGCCTTCGCCCGCCACGTGGAGGCGACGGCGCTCCGGGTGCTCGAGGAGTTGAAGCCTGGGCGGCGGCTGTACACCAACGTCGAGTTCTACGCCGGCGTCGTGATGAACAGCGTCGGCATCCCGCCGGACATGTTCACACCCACGTTCGCCTGCAGCCGGACGGTGGGGTGGACGGCGGCCATCGCCGAGCAGGCGGCGGACAACCGCCTCATCAGGCCGTCGGCCCTGTACGTCGGTCCGGCGGCGCCCCGGCCGCTTCCGGACGGCTACGGCGCCGCGGAGGCGCCGGCGCAGCTGGTCGGCTGACGCCAACCGTTCGTTACGCAGTCGACACGAGCCAATCGGCGTGTTTGACGCATGTGGCGTTCGATACTGCCCCAATGGAGGCTCTCCAGGCGCTCCTGAGCAGGTGGCCGGCGGCGATCCACGCCGCGATCGCCCGCCGGCGCTCGCGCGAGCGAGGCCAGGGGTACGTCGAATACGCCCTCATCCTGATGCTCATGGCACTCGTGGTCATCGTGATGCTCAGCGTCGTCGGCCACGTGACCAACAACGTCTTCTCCAACATCAGCACCGGCATCGGGCAGTAGCGGGCCTCCGTTGATCCGCGTGGTCGTGGCCGACCGCCAGGCCCTGGTGCGCGCCCGCCTGCGCGCGGTCATCGACGCCAGCGCCGATGTGCGCGTGGTCGCCGAGGCGCCGGATGGCGCCGCCGCGATGGAAGCGGTGGAGCGTCTGCGGCCCGATGCGCTGCTGATCGACCTCCGTTGCCACGGGATCGACGCGGTGGATGCGGCCCACCTGCTGCGGGACACCCACGTCGTCGTGCTGACGTCGAACGAGCATGACGACCACCTGGTGTCCGCGCTGCGCGCGGGCGCCGGCGCGATCCTGCTCAAGGAGGCTCCAGGTGACGACATCCTCGGCGCGGTGCGAACCGTCGTCCGTGACGACGGCCTCTTCTCAGCGTCACTGATGCGGCGCCTTCTGGCTCGTGCCGTCGAGGCGCTGCCGGCACGGCGGCCGCAGGAGCCGGCGTGGTTTCGCGGGCTGGACGAACCCGATCGCGAGCTGATGCTGATGCTGGCGCGCGGGCGGTCCAATCACGAGATTGCCGGCGAGCTGGCCGTGCCGGAGGCGGCGGTGGCGCTGCGGGTCGGCGAGCTGCTCGAACGTGCGGGCATGCGCGACCGCGCGCAGGCGCTGGTGCGCGTCTACACGACCGGCGTCCTGACACCGCTCGGCGAGTGACGACCGCGCGCACGCAATTAATCAGGTCTTAAGAGAAAGCGCCCTCCGGGACAATCGCTGACTGCATACCCTCGCGAGTGCCAAGCGGCGGTGGCGATGAGAGTCGGTACGAGTGGAGGGCTGTGCATGGTGCGCACACGCGTCATGGTTGGAGCTGGATTGGTGACGGCCCTCGCGATCAGCGCCGGCCTCGGTGCGGCGCGGGCGGCGAACGGCAGTCCTCGCGCGTCGCACGTGCTCGTCATCTCGGTTGACGGCATGCACCAGAGCGACCTCACCTGGTACGTGAAGAATCATCCGCACTCCACGCTCGCCGCACTGGACGAGAACGGGGCGGATTTCAGCAATGGCCAGACGACGATCCCGTC
>DASUWI010000106.1:0-3779 GCA_036378495.1 Candidatus Dormiibacterota bacterium | reverse complement strand
GATGATCGTCTGCGAGACGGCCTTGCGAATCTTTTCCGCCACGAGCCGCGCCTCGCTCGAGCCGGTGTTGTACATGACCACCGCGAACTCCTCGCCGCCGTAGCGGGCCGCGAGGTCCGACGTCCGCACGCTGTGCAGGAGCGTCTGTGCGAACACGGCCAGTGCGGTGTCGCCTGCCTGATGACCGTGCGTGTCGTTGAGCTTCTTGAAGAAGTCGATGTCGAGCATCAGCACGGCCAGCGGCGCGTTGAGGCGCTCGGCAAGCGCGACCTGCTGGCCGAGGTAGTCCACCAGGAAGCGATGGTTGTAGAGGCCGGTGAGGTCGTCGGTGCTCGCCTGCCGCTGCACCATGGCGAGGAAGCTGTAGCGCTCCAGCCCGAGCGCGACCTGCTCTGCGAGGCCGCCGACGAGCTCGACGTCCGACGGCAGGAATGCCCGGCTCTGGTTGGCGACGGCGAGCACGCCGTGCACGTGTGCACCGATCCGCAGCGGCGACACGCAAAGCTCACGCATCCCCAGCTGCGCTTCACGCGACGCCGGCGCGGAGCTCACGAGGAGCGCGCCGCCACCGTCCTGCCGGTAGCCGACACCCAGCGGGCCGTCACCCGACAGGCAGCTGTCGACATCGACCGGGCCGACACCCTCGACGACGGCGAACGAGTCCGACATCTCGGAGCGCGCCACGAGAATGAGCGCGGAGTCGGCGTGCACTGCGGAGCGCAGCTCGTTCACCACCCGCGAGAGCGTGGTCTCGAGCGGCTGTGACGAAGTGAGCTCGGTCGCCACCGCTGCGCGGGAGGCGGAGGCACGCATCGTCGCGCGCAGCTGCGCGCGCATCGCATCGAACGTCTCGGCGAGCCGGCCGAGCTCGTCGTCACGGCCCAGCGGGAGCGGCGCGTCGAAGTCACCACGTCCCAGCGCCGCCACCGCCCGGTCGAGACGGCGCAGCGGTCGTTGCAGCTCGGACTGCACCACCGCGACGATGATGAGCATCGCGAGCAGGATCAGCGACACGAGGACCAGCAGCGGGGTGACCGCGGCGCTGACGGCGCTGACCGGTGTGGCCACCGCGATGCTGAAGCCGTTGCTGAGCGACTGCGCGGCAACCGCGACCCCGGTCTCGTGCAGGGTCGCGAGCTGCGGCGCGTTGCTCGCGATGGCCTGACGGATCGAGGGCGCCACCTCGCCGCCCTGGTCGACGGATGCGCCGACGAACGTCGTCTGCACGGCGATGCGCCCGTTGCGGACAACGATGAGGTCGGCCGGGTCGGCGCTCGTCTCGATGTTGCGATCGATTGCGCTGATGAACGCCGGCGTCATCTGCCGGCCGGTGAACGCAAGCGCGCCGGAGGCGCCGACCGGCGAGAACGCGAGCAACCAGGGCTGGCCCTGGTCGTCGGCAACCATCGCCTTGCCCGCGCTGACGCCGCCCGTCAGCCGCTGCAGCAGCGGGTCGTCCTGGGCGACCTGTCCGCTCGCGCCGTAGGCGACAACCGCGCCGTTCGGCAGGATCACGCCGACGACGTCGCCGGTCTGGTTGACGCTGGCGTCCTGCTTGAGCGGCTCCTGGAGCGCTGCGTAGGTCGCCGGTTGCGGCAGTTCACCCACCTGGCGCGCAACGCCTTTGGTGAAGCCGGCGAGCGAGGTGCTCTGCTGCCGGATCAGGTTTGCGGCAACGCCCGCCTTGTCTGCGGCGCGGTCCAGCGCCTGCGAGTTCGTGGAGTTCTGCGACAGCCACAGCGGCACGATGGAGATCACGAGGCCGGTGATCAGGAGGACGCCCGCGAACTTGACCGAGAACGAGGAGCGCCGCCACACCGTGGCCATCGTTGTGGGGATCCCTTGTGGAATCCCCCGCGACACCCGGCTCACGCCGTTGAGGTGTCCGCCAGCCACCTCCACCTGCCATGCCCCTTGCTGCAAACGATGTATGGGAATGCCGAGAGTCGATCGCTGTTCACTACCTGCACCATCGACCCCCTACGGCCCAAAAGAATCGTACGGGCGAAGAAGTCCGCGAGCTGTGACTGTGTTGTCACAACTTCAGCGATCCGGCCGGCCCCTGTGCTGTCTGCGCGCAACGATGTAGCCTTGCCGCCCATGCCCGCGGTGGTCATCAGCTTCCTGGACGGCGAGGTGCTCTATGCCTCGACGCCGGAGATCACGTTCGACCTCGCCGTGCTCGAGGCGGAGTTTCCCGGGATCGAATCCAACAGCGAGCGCGCGCTGCTGTCGGTGTCGGCCATCCGGCAGGTGCTGATCGGTGACCCCGAACCGGCGCCGCCGGCTGCTGAGCTGGCCGGCTGGGACAAGGCGGCCTTTCACTTCAGCGACGGCGAGGTGATGCGGGCCTCGATCGCTCCGCGGGCGCTCCTCGGTCGCTTCGGCGGCGTCTGGGGCCTCGTCGAGCCGGGCCAGAACGAGCTGCGCACGGTCGGCATCGCGTACGGGGCGCTCAAGGGCGTGTTCCGCATCCGCCAGTGGGACGGCCGCCCGCTCTACGAACGCAACGGCGAGAGCAGCCTCGACCACCTGGCGCGGATCCTCGCCGACCGCGAGGCCGGCAGACCGGGCGCCGCCGACGAGAGCTCGCCCGCCGTGATGACGCGGGTGCGCCGCCCTCGCGGCGGCTGACTCACCGGCGCAACCAGCGGGCCGCGAAGATGCAACGTGCGGCAGGGAGGCAGCGCGCCTGCATGCTACGGTTGCCTGAGCCGTGAGTACGTCGCTTGCCGCGGTGGAGCCCGCCGCCGGCGGCGAGGCGCCCCCCCTCTCTGCACGCATCGTCAACCGGCGCACCGTGGCGTCGCTCGTGGTCGCTGCCGCCATCGTGGCGGTGGCGGTCTGGCGCGCGCCGATCAACTGGGGCGACGCGTGGCATCGCATCACGCATGCGAATCCGATCCTCTACCTGGCCGCGCTGGCCATCTACTACGCGTCGTTCTGGCTGCGCGGCTATCGCTGGCACGTGCTGCTGAAGAATGCCGGCGAGACCCAGCCCACGCGGCCGCTGATCGCCATCGTGATCACCTCGTTCTTCGTCAACTGCGTGGTCCCCGCCAAGATGGGCGACGTCTATCGCGCGTACCTCGCGCGGACCAAGCTCGGCGTCTCCGCAGCCAAGGCGCTCGGCACCATCATCGCGGAGCGCCTGCTCGACCTCTGCATCCTGATGCTGCTCCTGATCGGCGCCGGCGCGGTCGTGTTCTGGCACAAGGCGCCGCAGGCCCTGGTGCCGTACGTCATCGGGGGCACCCTGGTCTGCCTCGCCGGGATCGGCGTGATCCTGACGATGCGCGCCGGCCGCGGTCAGCGAATCCTGCGCCTGCTGCCCGAGGCGATCTTCCACAAGTACGAGGCGTTCCGCATCGGCACGGTGCATTCGCTGGCGCGCTTCCCGACGCTCGTCGTGCTGACTGTGGCGGTGTGGGGATGTGAGGGTGCGCGGCTCGGCTTCGTGGTGTCGGCGCTCGGTCTCGGCGGGCTGCTCGGCCCATCGCAGTTCCTGCTCATCGCACTGGTCGCGGCACTGCTGACCACCATCCCCTTCCTCCCCGGTGGCCTCGGCCTCGTGGAAGCCGGGATGGTCGGTGTGCTCATCGCCGTCGGGGGCGTCGGGCGCGAAGCCGCGGTCTCGATTGCGCTGCTCGATCGCAGCATCAGCTACGGCAGCGTCGTCGTCATCGGCTTCGTGGTCTTCCTTCTTCTGCATCTGCGCCACGGGCGACCGATCCCCGCCGCGGCCGGGTGAGGGCGCTCGTCACCGGCGGAGCCGGGTT
>DASUWI010000105.1:0-22501 GCA_036378495.1 Candidatus Dormiibacterota bacterium | reverse complement strand
CGAAGCCTACGGATCGCTCGACGAAGCCATCTCCGCGCTGGGGCTGGCCCGGTCGCTCGCGCCGAGCGCGGGCTGGGCGGGCCGCGCTCTCGAGCTGCAGCGCGAGCTTTTCGTGGTGGGCGCCGAGCTGGCCACCGCACCCGGTCATCGATCCGAGCTCGAGCGTCATTTCAACGTGGTGACCCCGGCGATGGTGGCGGCGCTCGACGCCTGGGTGTCCGAGCTCGAGCGCGACGTCAGCTTGCCGGAGGGCTTCGTCGTCCCGGGCGGTTCGCCGCCCGCGGCGGCGCTCGACCTGGCGCGCACACTGATCCGGCGCACCGAGCGCCGCGCGGTGTCGCTGCAACGCGCCGGTGAGCTCGAGAACGCCGACGTGCTGCGCTACCTCAACCGCTGCAGCGACCTGCTCTTCATGCTCGCTCGCGCCGCCGAGCCGGGCGCGATCACTCCCACCGGCGGGCAGCGCCGGCGCTGACCCGCCGCGGACGTCGGTAGCGCCGGCGCGCCCGGTGGGGCGTCGGTCAGTTTGGCGACGACGAGCTTCGCTGCGGCAGCCCGCGGAACAGCTCTTCCACGGCGTCGCCCACCACGTCGACCGGGGCCGCGCCCACGGCGACCAGGAGATTGTCCGGCGGCTCGTCCGGCGCCTTGGGATGGGGCTCCGTCGGCGCGATGTTGCGAACGGCCTCCAGCGCCTCGCCGATCTCGTTGAGGTCCCTGCGGCTCAGCCTGCGCGACACCTCGGGAAAGAGCGCCTGCTCTTCCTCGCGCATGTGATGGGTGACGTTCTCGATGAGGACGGTCACCTTGGCGTCGTAGCGCTCGTTGCTCGCGTCCATCGTGCGCAGCTCCTCGAGCGTCCACTTGACGATGTGGTGCTCTTCGAGGCTCTCGAGCACGTCATCCGTGGTGTCCGGCACGCGTGCGCGACATTCGGGGTAGAAGACCGCCTCCTCGAGCATCGCGTGCTGTGCGAGCTCGCGGGTCAGCGCGTCGACAAGCCCTTCCTTCGCCTTGCGTGCCCTGGGGCCGAGCTTGCGGTAGCGCGCGAAGAGCGCCTTCACGCGGCGGTGATCGTCTTTCAGCAGTGTGATCGCGTTCATCGGCGTCGTCCTCCGCAGAACGAGGCGGTTGAGGTGATAGATGCAATATCACCCTCAGCGATAGCGTCGATATAATATAACCTCATCGTCGCGCCGCTGGTCGGGTGCAGACAGGAGGTGAACAACCATGGCCACACAGCACGAGCGATACGCCTTCCCAGAACAGCGCAAGGAGCCGATCAACGATGCAGCGCACGTGCGCAACGCGATCGCCCGGTTCGACCAGGTGGAAGGGGTCACAGACGCCGAGCGTGATCGCGCGTGGAAGCGGATCAGGACGGCGGCGGCGAAGTTCGACGTCGAGGTGTCCGCAGACGACTGGCGTGATCTCGTCAAGGCCGGCAGTCCGCGCGGGCGGTGACGCATGGCAGCGATCCGGATGCAACATCCTGTTCCGGTGGAGCCGGGGCCCGACCCCGCCCCTCCGGGGCCACAACCGCCGGCGCCCGTGCCACCGATACCGGCACCACCGTCAGAACCGAGTCCGGTCCCCGGGATTCCGGAGCCGCCGGTCGAGCCCGGCCTGCCCAAGCCGGAGGTGCCGCCCCTGGTCCCGACGGCGCAGCGGCCGACAGCGTCTGTTGCTGCCACCACTGACCTGAACCCGTGATGACATGACGGAGAAAGAGCGAGTGCTGGAATCGTTCCCGGTCCGGGTGGTCAGGTGCTACGCCGCCGCCAACGGCAGCACGTACGCGATCAACATCGCCTGGAACATCCTGTTCGCCTTCTTCCCGATCATCCTCGCGATCACGATCATCCTGGGCCTGGTCGCCGGCGGTTCTGGAATCTCGCAGAGCATCGACCGAGACATCGCCGGCGCGTTTCCCGGCCAGCAGGGGACGGTGCTGGTCCAGGCACTGCACAGCTTCCGTGAGTCCGCCGGGCTGCTGGCCATCGTCAGCTTCGTGGGGTTGCTCTGGAGCGGGTCGTCGCTGTTCGGCGCCATGGATCAGGGGCTGGCCGCGCTCAATCCGGCGAGGCGGCGCGGCTTCGTGCTCCAGAAGTTGATGGGCGTGGCGATGATCCTCGTGTTCACGGTGCTCGTCGTGCTCGACGTGGCCTCGGCGAGCCTGATCCCGCTGATCGGCAAGCTGCCGAACACGTCGATCCTGTCCAGCGGTCCTGTCGCCGTTGTTCTGCAGATCGTCGTCGGCGTGCTCGACGGCCTGCTGCTCTTCGGCGCCATCTATCTGCTGGTGCCGAATCGACGGCTCACGGTCCGCGAGATCCTGCCCGGAGCCTTTGCGGCTGCGCTGCTGCTCGAGGCATTCACGTGGCTCTTTCCCCTCTACTTCAAGCTGGCGCACGGGTTCAACACCTACGGGTCGACGTTCGCGCTGTTCTTCCTGCTCCTGACGTTCGCGTTCTGGATCGGGCAGATCGTGATGCTGGGCGGCGCGGTGAACGCTGAGCGGCATCCGCCGCAGACGGGCGCGGGAGTCGAAGCCGGCAGGAGCACCACGCCCGAGGCAGAGACCGGCGAGGACGTGCGCCGCCGGCGTGCAGCGGGGGCGCCCGGGGGCCGTGCCCTTCCGTCGCCGCGGGACGAGCGGGAACGCGAGATCGTCGGCGCGGGGATCAGGCGGCGCGGGCACGACGAAGCGGACCGCGAGGATCGCCGGACGGTACGGGGCGATGGCTGGGATCCGGCACGCGCGCACCCACCGACGCACACAGGAGGATTCGACAGATGACCGCGCAGCACGAAACGCTCGCCGCGGGCGGCGAAATGCCCGGCACCGAGGCGGGGTCGACGTCGACGGGCAGCCTGATGCAGCAGGCGGTGGAGCAGGCGAGCCGGCTGATCTCCGCGGAGGTGCAGCTGGCCAAGCGGGAGGTGAGTGAGACGGTTCGGTCAGGCGTTGTCGCGCTGATCGCCGGCTCGGCGGCGGCCTTCTTCGCCATCGCGTTCCTTGTGATGGCGGTGGTGACCGTGGTCGTCGCGGTATCGCTGCCCTGGGCCGCCTCGCTCGGCTTCGCCCTCTTCTTCCTTGCGGTGGCGGCCACAGGCGGAATGATCGCGATCCGGCGCCTGAAGCGGATCAGCCCGCTGCGGCAGACGGTCGAGACGATCCAGGAGGACGTGACATGGGCGAAACAGCAGCTGACACGCGACGAGAGATAGAGGAGACGCGGTCGCAGCTCGACGGCACGATCCAGGTCCTTCGTGCCCGAGCCGGCGGCGTGCGAGCCAAGGCCGTGCGAGGGTTGGCCATCGCAGGCGGCGCGGTCGCCGTGGCCGGCGCGGCCGGAGCGGCGGTGCTGGTTGCCAAGCGGCGACGTGGCGGATCCATCAGCAAGGCCGCGCGGCGGTTCCCGCGGCCGGCCCGTCCTCCGGCCGTGTCGGCGGCGCGGGGATTCGAGCGGTGGCTTGCCGTCCGGTCGAAGCGTCTCGAGCGGCAGCGAACCGAGCTGATGGATTCCTTCGCGAAACGGCTCGCGGACAACCAGGCGCAGGCGCAGCGGCGGGCCAACCCTCTCTGGCGCCGCACCGCCGCGAGGGCGCTCGAGACCGCGGCGACGGTGGGTGTCACAGAGGTGGTGCGCAAGGTCGCCGTCGAACGAGGCACGCGACATGCGGAGCCGGATCCGCAGTAGCGGAGTGCCTGCCACCCGTCAGCGCAGAAGTGATAGCTGAGGTATAATAACTTCGTATATCTTTTCTGCTGATGGCGGCGGTGGCGCCGCGGTGCGCCGCCACGGTCGGGGCCGCCGGCAGCAATGCGAAGGAGGTGCGTGATGGGCCTCGGAGTGAGCATCCTGCTGATGGCCGTGGGCGCCGTGCTGGCGTTCGCGGTGAACATCAGCAGCGCCGCCGGGGGGGTCGTGAGCGTGCACGTGGTCGGCTACATCCTGCTGGGCGTGGGCGCATTCGGCGCCTTGCTCTCGATGATGTTCTGGTCATCGTGGGGCGGGCACAGCCACCGGCCGCCGTACGACGTGCTCTGATATAGGGCTCTGCCGACCGGCTGTTCCGTCCGGTGCCCGCGCTGGCGGGAGCGCGGCACCGCAAACGGGCGGCGGCGCTGAGGTCACGCCCGCTCGCCGCCGCCTTTTAGGGGGGTCTAGGTCAGGCTACCCGGTCGGAGCCGCAGGTGCAGTCCTCGCCGCCGGTGCAGTTGCAGCCGCTCGAGCCCTCGCCGCAGGTGCAGCCGCCGGTCTTGGTGTCCGGCTCGGGCTCGCTCATCGCCACAGTCTGCTCGCTGCTGCAGCACCCGCAGGTACAGGTGCCCGTCGCCGCCGGGGTCACTTCCAGATCAAGGGTCATCGCTTGTCTCCTGGGGAACGTCGCGCCTTTCGGTTGCATCGGCTAAGTGCGCGACACAGCTAGCTTACCCCGCCGGCGCTCGAATCAAGCCACCCGCGTGTCCCTGCGCCGCCAGACCTCGCCCCCGCAGGCCGCGACCGTGGAGGATGGCATGGCTCTGATCCCGGTGCGTGGCGCCGGGCCGCGGCGAGGCGGTGGGCAGCGCGCGCGTCGACGAGGCGGTCGGTCGCGCTGCGTCAGTGGTGCAGCGCCGCCATCGACTGGAGCCGGCGGATGCGCTCTTCGAGCGGCGGGTGCGTGGAGAAGAGGCCGCTCAGCGACCGTCCCGACAGCGGATTGACGATGTAGAGGTGGGAGAACACGGGCTGCGCCACCGGAGATGGAGTGCGCGCCACGTTCACCTGCAGCTTCTGCAGCGCGCTCGCCAGCGCCAGCGGATCACCGCTCACCAGAGCACCGGTCTTGTCCGCCTGGTATTCGCGCGAGCGCGACACGGCGAGCTGGATCAGCATCGCAGCAATCGGGCCGAGAATGATGAACAGCAGCGAGCCCACAATGGCGAGCCCGTTCTGGTTGTCCTCGTCGCCGCCGCCGAACAGCAGCGTCCACTGTGCGATGTTCGCGACGAGCGTGATCGTGCCGGCGAACACGGCGACCACCGAGCTTATGAGGATGTCGCGGTTGCGCACGTGGGCGAACTCGTGCGCCAGCACGCCGTAGATCTCCTCGCTGTCGAGGATGCGCAGCAGCCCCTGGTTCACGCAGATGGCCGCGTGGTGCGGCGAACGGCCCGTGGCGAACGCGTTGGGCGAGGGGTCGGGGCTGATGTACACGCGCGGCTTGGGCACGTGGTACTGCGCCGCGAGCCGGTCGGCCAGCTGGTGCAGCTCGGGAGCGTCGGCGCGGCCGACCTCCTGGGCGCGTGCCGAGCGCAGCGCGAGCTTGTCGCTGTAGAAGTACGCGACGCCGTTGATCACCAGCATCAGCACGAAGCCGACGACGAGGCCCGTGGTGCCGAAGAGCAGCCGGCCGCCGCCGACCAGCAGAACGGCCAGCAGCGTCATGAAGAAGAAGGTCTTGGCCCAGTTCATGGCGTCATTGTTCCCGGATCGCCGCGAGTCACGCAGGGCACGTGCGCGATCACACCTGCAGCAGGCGCCGGCAGCGAAGGGCCAGCCAGACGCGGTTGCGCTGCGCCGGGTCGTCCACGTCGACGCCGAGCTGCTTGAGCCGGGACATCCGGTACACGACGGTGTGCCGGTGCACGCCGAGCCGCTGCGCGGCCTCGCCGACGCTGCGCGTGTCGATCAGCGCCTCCAACGTGGCGATCATCTCCTGGGCGCGAGCCGGCCGCTGGCCCTCCAGCGGCCCCAGCACGCGGTCGATGAACCGGCGCACCGCGCCCGGCTCGCGGCTGAGGGTGGCGAAGACGCCGACGTCGGCGTCGCTGTGCACCCGCTGGTCGGGATCGAGCCGCCGCCCAACCTCGAGCGCGCGTCTGGCCTGGGCCACCGCCGGGGCGATCTCGTCGAGCGAGGCCGCCACCGGGCCGAGGCCGAACACGGCCTCGGGAACGCGCTCGCACAGGGGCTCGAGCTCGCGTGCCGCGGGCACCAGCGCCACCACGACGCCGGGCTCGGCCTCGACCAGCTGAGCCCCGGCCTCGCGCCACACGCTGTCCACCTGCCGTTCGGCGCCGTCGGCGGCCACGGCGCACGCCACCACACGGTACGGCGGGGTGAGCTGGATGTCGGCGGCGGCCGCCAGCCGGCGCAGCTCGGGTGAGACGTCCCCCGCCAGGAGGCGCTGCATGATGCGGTCGCGGTCGCGGTCGCGCTGACGCATGAGCCGCTCGCGCGTCTCCAGATAGGCCTGCCCGACGGCGGCGCTGATCTCGTCGAAGTACTCCAGCACCCGACCGGTCACGGTGACCACCGTGCTCGGCGGGATCTCCTCGCGGAGGGCCGTCTCGCCGATCACCTCCTGCCAGAGCGCCTTGGCGGCGACGCGGTACGCGCTGAACACGAGCTCCAGGGGCACCCCCAGCTCCGCCTGCTGCGCGCCCATGGACCCGAGCCGCTCCAGGTCGCCGGGGCGCAGCCCGCGACCGTCGTTGAGCAGGCGCACCAGCGTGCGCACCGCGTCCCGGCAGGCGCGGGTCACCAGGCGCAGGTAGCTCAGCTGGCGGAAGCGCGGGTCGGGCAGCGCGATGCCGCCGGCGATGTGGCGGGTCATCCGCTCTGCGATACCGTCGACCTCGGCGAGGAGCCGGCCGGTGATCTCGGGCGGCAGCGTGGCCTTCACGGACAAGGCGAAGCTCGGGGGCTTGGACACCATGGCCAATTTCGCTCCTGTGGACAAAAACGGGGCGCTCCGACAGGCATCGGCGGCCCTAGTATTGGTACGTACTGTACAAGCAGTATTAGGTCTGTGCTGTATGACGATCTGTTTGTCCGCCTCGAGAGGGCGCGCTGGCAGCTGAGCCAGGAGATTCCATTCGACGCGATCGACCCGACTCGCGTCAGTCCGCAGTGGCGTCACGACCTGCGGCACGTCTGCCTCACCGAGCTCAGCGCTCTGTACGCCACCGAGATGTTCATCCGCGACTTCTACGCGGACATCGACTTCTGCAGCTTCGTCTCCGTCTGGTTCTACGAGGAGATGAAGCACCACCTGGTGCTGCGCAAGTACCTGGAGCGGTGCGGCGAGTACTTCGACGAGGCCGAGCTGCCCGCGCTGCGGCTCACGTTCGACCCGGGTCCGGCGGTGGAGACGCTGACCATGCACTACTGCGGCGAGCAGCGTCTGGCCCACTGGTACACGGCGTTCAGCGAGAACGCTCCGGAACCGGTGCTGCAGCAGATCTTCAAGATCCTCGCCGCGGACGAGCTGCGCCACGCGGCCTGCTACGCCAAATACATGCGCAAGGCGGTGCATAACAAGCCCGACTGTGTGATCGACATGCTGAAGATGTCGCTCTGGATGCTGCGCAGCACCAACGACGCGCCCAAGCATCCCACCACCATCACCACGCCATCGGTGGTCGGGAAGCTCGAGGACACCGAGTACATCAGCCGCATGCTCAGCTGGTACCTGCCCGGGCGCGATCATGAGCGACCGGTGCAGCGCCGCGTGCTCGCGTTGATGAGCGAGCTCACCGGCGAGAAGCTCGACAGCGTGCGCGACCTGCTGCAGGCAATCCGCACCATCGAGGATCGCGCGCCCGAGCCCGCCGCCGCCTGACCTCGCGTCGCGGATGCATCGCTCATCACCGGCGCAGGGTTCGTCGCCAGGGCACACCTATACTGCGGGCATGGAGACAGGGCAGGTGCGCGCCCGCGCAGTGGTGCGTGGCCGCGTCCAGATGGTGGGGTTTCGCGCGTTCGTGGAGCGTCACGCCGCCGGATTGCGCGGCACGGTGCGCAACCGTCCCGACGGCACGCTGGAGGCGGTGCTGCAAGGGCCCGACGACCAGGTGGATCGCATGCTCCGTCTGCTCCGCCAGGGGCCGTCGCACGCGCGTGTCGACGCCGTCGACGTCGAGTACCTCCCGGCAAACGGCGACCTGCCTCCGATGACGGTGACCGCATGACCATCCACATCGCCGAGCGCATGAACCGGCTCGGCACCGAGACGGCGTTCGAGGTGCTGGCCCAGGCGCGCCGCATCGAGGCGACGGGGCAGCCCGTCATCCACTTGGAGATCGGCGAGCCAGATTTCGCCACACCTGACAACATCATGGAGGCCGCCGTGCGTGCGATGCACAACGGCGCCACGCACTACACGCCGGCGAGCGGCATCCCCGAGGTGCGCGAGGCCACAGCCGCATACATCGCCCGCGAGAGCGGCGTGCCCACCGCCGCCGAGAACATCGTGATCACCCCGGGTAGCAAGAACATCCTGCTCTTCGCGCTCCTCGCGCTGGTGGAGCCGGGCGACGAGGTGATCATCCCCGACCCCGGCTATCCCATCTACGGGTCGCTGGTCGACTTCATCGAGGCGACCCCGGTGTCGCTGCCGGTCCGGCAGAGCAACGACTTCCGCCCCGACCCCGAGGAGCTGCGCGCGCTGGTCACGCCACGCACCCGCATGATCATCGTCAACTCGCCGCAGAACCCGACGGGCGGTGTGCTCACCCGCGACGACTGCGAGGCCATCGCAACGATCGCGCAGGAGCACGACCTCGTCGTCCTCAGCGACGAGATCTACCGCCGCCTCGTGTACGACGGCGAGCACGTGTCGCTCTACCAGCTCGACGGCATGGCGGAGCGCACGATTCTCATGGACGGGCTGAGCAAGGCCTGGGCCATGTGCGGCTGGCGCCTCGGCTTCGGTGCCATGCCCGTCGAGATCGCGCGACGTATGGATACGCTGATGATCAACAGCAGCTCCTGCGCCGCCTCGTTCAGCCAGTGGGCCGCCGTGGAAGCATTCGACTCGCCCGAGTCCGACGCCGCCGTCGCGCGCATGGTGGCGGAGTTCGCCGAGCGCCGCGCGGTGCTGGTGGCCGCGCTCAACCGCATCCCCGGCATCACCTGCCACCTCCCCCGCGGCGCCTTCTACGTGTTCCCCGACATCTCGGCAACCGGGTGGAACGACCGCGAGCTGGCCCATACGCTGCTGATGGAGATGGGGGTGGCCGTCCTGCCGGGAACGTCGTTCGGACCCCAGGGCGCGGGCCATCTGCGTCTGAGCTATGCCAACTCCACCGACAATCTCCGGAGCGGAGCCGAGCACATCGCCACCTTTCTCGGCGCGCCGGTGGCGAGATAGGAGATGGGGCGGCCCCGATGGCGGACACGCGATGAGCGAGCCGCGTCCCGCGCTCGCGGAGGTGGAGCGGCTTCTCGCTGACTCCGGCACGGTCCCGGTGTACCGGGAGCGCCCCGCAGGCCGGCTGACGCCGGTCTCGGCGATGCTGGGGCTCGGCCTCGAGCCGGGATCGTTTCTCCTCGAGTCGGTCGAGGGTCCGGAGCGGATCGCCCGCTGGTCGCTGCTGGGCAACGCCCCGGTGGCCACCATCGAGCCGGATTCGGACAGCACCGACCCGCTGCAGCCAGTCGAGCGGCGGGTGGCGGCGCAGGGCAGCGCCGCGGTCGCCGGACTGGACGCACCCTTCACGGGCGGCGCCGTGGGCTTTCTGACCTACGAGGCCGCGCGGCGCTACGAGCGTCTGCCCCGGGCGGACGCCGATCCGCTGCGACTGCCCGATGCCTGGTTCGCGGTGCACGACACCGTCGTGGTCTTCGACCACGCCGAGGGGCGCGTCCTGCTCATCACCAATGTGCACCGCGACGCGGTGGAACGTGACGGCGCCGAGCACGCCCATGCGGCCGCGCTGCAGCGTCTCGAACACCTCGACGCCCGCCTCGACGTCGCGCAGTTCGTCGACCCGCGCGAGCACGGCGACATCGGCGTGGATGCGCATGACTACGACCGCAGCAGCAGTATGTCCCGGGCCGCCTTCCACCACGCCGTGGCCCGCTGCCACGAGTACATCCTCGCGGGCGACATCTTTCAGGTGCAGATCTCGCGTCGCTTCGCGTTGCCGCTGGCGGGCCACCCCTTCGAGCTCTACCGGGCGTTGCGCGCCATCAACCCGAGCCCGTACATGTTCTATCTGGCGACGCCGCACTGCGCGCTCATCGGGGCGTCGCCGGAGATGCTGGTGCGCGTCACCGGCCGCGAGGTGCGCTATCACCCGATCGCGGGGACGCGGCGCCGCGGCCGCACCCCCGAGGACGACGCCCGCCTGGAACGTGAGCTGCGCGCCAGCGAGAAGGAGGCGGCCGAGCACCTCATGCTGGTGGACCTGGGTCGCAACGACGTGGGCCGCTGCTGCGAGGTCGGCTCCGTTCGCGTCACCCAGATGATGGACGTGGAGCGCTACTCGCACGTGATGCACCTGGTGTCGAGCGTCGAGGGGCGGTTGCGCAGCGATCTGACCTCTATCGACGCGCTGCGCGTCTGCTTTCCCGCCGGAACTGTGACCGGAGCGCCGAAGATACGAGCCATGGAGATCATCGCCGAGCTCGAGCCGGAGATCCGGGGCGCGTACGCGGGCGCCGCCGGCTACCTGGGCTACGGCGGCAATCTCGACACCGCGATCGCGCTGCGCACCATCGTGGTTCGCGACGGCATCGCCTACGCCCAGGCGGCCGCGGGCATCGTCGCCGACTCGACGCCGCACGAGGAGGCGCTGGAGATCGACAACAAGGTGTCGGCCATGCTGCACGCCATCGAGGAGGTGAACTCGCGATGAGCGCGGGTCTCGTGCTCGTCATCGACAACTACGACTCGTTCACCTACAACCTGGTGCAGTACCTCGGCGAGCTCGGTGCCACCACCCACGTCGTGCGCAACGATGAGGTCGGCGTGGCCGGGGTGGCCACGATGCAGCCGGCGGCGATCGTGATGTCGCCCGGCCCCAAGACACCGCAGGAGGCGGGCATCTGTGTCGACGTCGTGAGAGAGCTCGGCGCACGCGTGCCCACGCTGGGTGTGTGCCTGGGGCACCAGGCGGTCGGGGTGGCGTACGGCGGCCGCGTGATCCGGGCGCCGCACGTGATGCACGGCAAGGTGAGCGCGATCCGGCATGACGGCGCCGGCGTGCTGCGTGGACTGACCAACCCGTTCGACGCCACGCGCTACCACTCGCTGATCGTCGAGCAGGACTCGCTGCCCGCGGAGCTCGAGGTAACGGGCTGGACCGACGACGGGCTGGTCATGGCGATGCGGCACCGCACGCACCCGGTGGAGGGCGTGCAGTTCCACCCCGAGTCGATCGGCACCCCGCTGGGCCACGAGCTGCTGCGCAACTTCCTCGAGCAGGCGCACGTGCCGGTGCTCGGGAGGGCGGCGTGAGCGCCCATCTCGGGGCGCTGGCGCCGATCGCCGCGCGCAAGCTGCGCGAGGCCGAGGCGCTGCACTGCGCCGCCGCGGGTCTGTGGGCCAAGGCCGAGTCGCTGCCGCCGGCAGCGGAGCTGCGCACAGCCCTGAGCGATGGTGCGGTGATCGCGGAGATGAAGCGGCGCTCGCCCAGTGGCGGCACGCTGCGCGACGACCTCGATCCGCCGGCGCTTGCGCGGGGGTACGCGGCTTCGGGCGCCGCGGCCATCTCGGTGCTCACCGACGCGTCCGACTTCGGTGGCTCGCTCGACGACCTTGCCGCGGTGCGCGACGCGGTGGCGATACCGATTCTGCGCAAGGACTTCATTGTCGACCCGGTGCAGGTGGCGGAGGCACGGGTGGCCGGCGCGGACTGGGTGCTGCTGATCGTGGCGCTGCTCGACGGCGCGCTGCTCGACGACTGCCTCGCCGCCGTGCAGCGTGCGCACGCGCACTGCATCGTCGAGGTCCACGATGAGACGGAGGTCGCCCGTGCCGTCGCCGCCGGCGCCGAGTGCGTGGGCGTCAACAACCGCGACCTGCGCACGCTGCGCACCGACCTGGCCACGTTCGCGCGGCTGCGCAGCCGGGTTCCGGCGGACACCGTCTGCATCGCGGAGTCGGGCATCCGCGGTCCTGCGGACGCGGCCCGGCTGATGACGGAGGGCGCCGACGCGGTGCTGCTGGGGGAGATGCTGATGCGTGCCGCCGACCCCGTCGCGGTGTGCGCCGCCGTCGTGGACGCAGCGCGCGGGGCGGCCGCGTGATCGTCAAGGTGTGCGGCGTGCGCACTGCTGAGATCGCCGAGGTCGCGCTCGACGCGGGCGCCGATTGGATCGGCATCGTGTTCGAGCCGCGCAGCGTGCGGTACGCGAACGAC
The DNA here is from genome assembly GCA_036378495.1 of Candidatus Dormiibacterota bacterium. Taxonomy (GTDB): domain Bacteria; phylum Chloroflexota; class Dormibacteria; order Aeolococcales; family Aeolococcaceae; genus JAFALX01. The sequence goes on along the minus strand of DASUWI010000105.1, from coordinate 10,359 downwards.
GCCGAGGCGCAGGCGGTGCGCGCGGCGGTGGGAACGCGGGCCGACGTCGTGGGCGTCCTCGTCGATCCCTCGCTGCAGCAGTGCGACGAGGCGGCGTGGCGCTACCGGCTCTCTGCGGTGCAGGTGCACGGCCGCGTCGACCCGGAGCTGGCCCTCGCCTGCTCAGTTCCGGTCATCCCCGGCATCAACATATCGGATGCGCACAGCGCATACACGCTGCAGTGGTGGCCGGACTGCCTGGTGCTCATCGATGCTCCTGCCCGGGAGCTGCCCGGTGGCACCGGGGTGGCGCTGCCGCTCGAGGTGGCCGGCCAGGTGGCCCGGCACCGTCCCGTCATCCTCTCCGGCGGGCTTCGGCCCGACACCGTGGCGGAGGCGGTGCGTGCGGTGCGCCCGCGCGGGGTCGACGCCTCGAGCGGCCTGGAGCGCACACCCGGTGTGAAGGACGCGGAGCTCGTGGCCGCGTTCGTGCGCAGCGCGCGGACGGCGCAGGCGCCGGTGACGGCGTGAGCGACGCGGGTCGCCGCGGACGGTTCGGGCCCTACGGCGGCGCCTACGTGCCCGAGACTCTGGTGCCCGCCCTGGACGAGCTCGAGGGCGCGATGGATGCCGCCCTCGACGATGCGGCGTTCCTCGCCGAGCTGTCGGTGTGGCTGCGCGACTATGCGGGCCGGCCGACTCCGCTGTACCACGCGCGCCGCCTCAGCGCCGTCACGGCTGGTGCGCAGATCTGGCTGAAACGCGAGGACCTGCTCCATACCGGCGCGCACAAGCTCAACAACGCGCTGGGCCAGGTGCTCCTCGCGGTGCACATGGGCAAGCCGCGCATCATCGCCGAGACCGGCGCCGGCCAGCATGGCGTGGCCACCGCCACGGCATGCGCCTCCCTGGGCCTGCGATGCGTCGTGTACATGGGACGCGAGGACATGCGCCGGCAGGCGCTGAACGTGTACAAGATGCAGCTGCTCGGGGCCGAGGTGCGCCCGGTCGACAGCGGCAGCGCCACGCTCAAGGACGCGACCAATGAGGCGATTCGCGACTGGGTGACCAACGTGCGCGACACGCACTACGTGATCGGCAGCGCCGTCGGTCCGCATCCCTACCCGACACTGGTGCGCCGCCTGCAGCGCGTCATCGGCGACGAGACGCGAGCGGAGTCGATGGAACGCCTCGGCCGGCTGCCATCGTGCGTCGTGGCCTGCGTGGGCGGGGGCAGCAACGCCATCGGCATGTTCAGCGCGTTTCTCGAGGACGAGGACGTCGAGCTGGTCGGCGTGGAGGCGGCAGGACGCGGACTCGAGAGCGGCGAGCACGCCGCCCCGCTGGCGCGCGGACGGCCCGGGGTGCTCCACGGTGCCCACAGCTACCTGATGCAGGACGACGCCGGGCAGGTGCGCGTCACCCACTCGATCAGCGCCGGCCTTGACTATCCGGGCGTGGGCCCCGAGCACAGCCTGCTGCGCGACAGCGGCCGCGTGCGCTACGCGTCGGCCACCGACCGCGAGGCGCTCGCCGCCTTTCACAGGCTCACGCAGCACGAGGGCATCATCCCGGCGCTGGAGCCGGCGCACGCGCTGCACGTCGCCGGCCGTCTCGCCGCCGAGCGGCCGCCCGGCGACGTGCTGGTGGTGTGCCTCAGCGGGCGCGGTGACAAGGACATCGACACCGTGCGCGAGCACCAGCCGGGGTGAGCGTCGCAGCGCCCGGAACGCGGTTCGCCGGCGCCATCGCGGCGCGGCCGGCCGGCGCGCTGCCGGCGCTGATGCCCTACTTCACGGCCGGCTTTCCCACGCTCGATGCCACCGTTCCGCTGCTCGCGGCCGCGCAGCGCGCCGGTTGCAGCGCCGCCGAGGTGGGCATCCCGTTCAGCGACCCGCTGGCCGATGGGCCCACGATCCAGCGATCGGGAACGCGCGCCCTGCGCAACGGCATGACGCTGCGTCTCGCGCTGCAGCAGATCGCGGAGGCGCGCAGCGGTGGCGTGACCATGCCGCTGGCCCCGATGACGTACGTCAACCCGATCCTTGCATACGGCGCTGAGACGTTCATGCGCGACCTCTGCGCCGCCGGCGCCGACGGGCTGATCGTGCCCGACCTGCCCGACGGCGAGGCCGGCGCGCTTCGCGACCTCGCGCACGCCAGCGGCATCGCGCTGATCCCGCTGGTGGCGCCGACGACCCCGGAACCCCGTCTGCGCCGCATCTGCGCGCACGCTGCAGGGTTCGTGTACTGCGTGGGCGTCACCGGCGTCACCGGCGCTCGCACGGCCATGTCCGCAGAGGCGATGCAGCTGCTCGACCGCGTGGGCGCGTACACCACGCTGCCACGGGCGCTGGGCTTCGGGCTGAGCTCGCATGAGCACCTCGAGCGCCTGCGTGGCCATGCCGAGGCCGCCGCCGTGGGATCCGCGCTCATCGACGCCATCGCGGCCCGCGTGGAGGACCCGGTCGCGGCCGCCTTCGACTTCCTGCGCGCCATGCTCCAGGGGTGATCGAGCGCGTCGGTCCGGCGACACGGCTTGACGCCACCGTGGACGTGCCCGGCGACAAGTCGATCAGCCACCGCGCGCTGATACTCGGCACGCTGGCGCGCGGGCGCAGCTACGTGGGCAACTGCTCGCCGGCGGCGGACGTCGACTCCACCGCGCGCTGCCTGCGCGACTGCGGTGGCTACGTGCGCACGTTCAGCCGTGGCCGCGTCGCGCTCGACGGCTCCGGCGCCGGCACCCTGAGCGCACCCGGGGCGCCGCTCGACTGCGGCAACTCCGGCACGACCATGCGCCTGCTTGCGGGAGTTCTAGCCGGGCATGACCTGAACGCGACTCTCGACGGCGACGAGTCGTTGCGGCGGCGTCCCATGGCGCGTGTCGCCGAGCCGCTGCGCGCGATGGGCGCTGAGGTCCGCATCTCGCCGCAGGGCACCGCCCCGCTTTCGGTGCACGGACACCGGCCGCTGCACAGCGTCGAGTGGAGCTCGCCCGTCGCCAGCGCCCAGGTGAAGTCCGCCATCCTGCTCGCCGGGTTGAGCGCCGATGGCGAGACGACGGTGGTGGAGCCGCGCCCGACGCGTGATCACACCGAGCGGATGCTGCGCATGTGTGGCGTCGACGTGGCCGGCGACGGCGCGCGTGTGGTTCTCACACCGGGAGCGCTGCGGCCGTTCGGCATGCGCGTCCCCGGCGACGCCAGCTCGGCTGCGTTCTTTCTCGCCGCGGCTGCTCCGCGCACCGGCTGGCGCGTGCGCTGCACGAGCATCGGCCTCAACCCTGCGCGCATCGGGTTTCTCGATGTCATGCGCGCCATGGGTGCGCAGGTCGCGGTGGAGGAGGGGGAGCCCGCGGGTGGCGTCGAGCCGGTGGGAGACGTGGAGGTGCGCGGCGCGCCTCTGCACGGCACAGTCGTTGATGGTGATCTCACCGTGCGATGCATCGACGAGCTGCCCGTGCTGGCTGTGCTGGCCACCCAGGCGCACGGCGTCACCGAGATCCGTGACGCCGCCGAGCTGCGGGTGAAGGAGAGCGATCGCATCGCCGGCATCGCGGCGGGACTGCGTGCGCTCGGTGGCGCGTGCGAGGAAGCGCCCGACGGCCTGGTGATCACGGGTCCGTCGCCACTGCATGCGGCGCAGCTCGAGTCGCACGGTGACCACCGCCTCGCGATGGCATGGGCGGTCGCCGCGCTCCTCGTCGCCGGCGGTGGCGAATCGCACATCGCCGGCGGCGAGGCCGCGGCCGTGTCCTACCCGGGCTTCTTCGACGCGCTGCGCGCCATCGCGCGCTGAGGCGTCAGCGCGCGACCAGGATTTCCTGTGAGTCGAAGACCTCCGTGATCGCAGGCAGCGGCTGGCTGAGGTCGACGGCGGGCGGGAAGAGCTGCCGCAGCTGCTCCTTGAACCACGCGTCGTAAGGCGCTTGCGACCCCGCAAACCGGCGATTGCCCTCCACCGGATCATCAGCCTCGAAGTACACGCCGACCACGTCGCCGGCGGGCGACGAGTTGAGGCATACGGTCTCGCGGGTAACACCAAGAGCACGCCGAGACGAGGTCAGCTCATCGCGCCGGGTGACGTAGGCCTCCTCGCAGAAGCGGCGGCCGAACTCGGTCTGCCCGGGTAGCACCGGGGCGCAGAACGCGAGACCGCGCTTGCGCGCGGTGACGGTTTCGTCCTCCCAGTCGCCGAACACCTCGGGTGGCGGCCCGGGCGGCGGCTGCGTGAGGTCGATTCCGTGCACCTCCTGCACCGCGGCGACGAACGCGCGGTCAATAGGCAGCTCGGATTGCGCGATCGCCGCACCCGCCTCGGCGAAGCTGCGGTCGCTCTCCAGGTACGACATCAGGAACGTGCCCATCGGCGTCGCCATCTCGTACGCGCGCTCGATGGAGACGCCGAGGCGCCTGCGCGACTCGATGTACCCGCTGGGATCTGCTCTCAAGACCTCAGAAACCTGCCGCGCGTCCTTGCCGGGCAGCACGGGAAACACCGCAACGGCCTTGTACATGCCACGCACCTCTCTGTCGTCTGCGGGGGAAGCCGGCCTACTGTACGGCATCCTGAGGGGCGGCGTGGCGCGTTCGGGCGGTTCCGACCCAGCCGGCCGTCGCCTATTGCGGGAGCTCGACGAGGAGCGGCGGCGTCTCCGGCGCCTCCACGATCTTCAGGCGCCGCACCGCGATGACCGCGGGCACCATGGGAAAGCGCTCGACATAGGCGCGTGCTCCCGGTGCGTGCGCCATGAGACGCTCGTGCAGGTCGGCATGCCTCGCCCGGTCATCGACCACCTCCGCGACGCCGGTGCCCTGCACCCAGCGCGACGCGTTGCCCGGTGAGCAGAGGAAGGCCACGCGTGCGTCGTGCTGCAGGCTGCGATGCAGCAACGTGTCACCGAGGGTGGCGATGATCAGGCGGATTCCCGCGCCGTCGATCTCCGGCGCGAAATACACGCCCGCAACCTGCGGGCCATCGTCGGCAAGTGTCGCCAGCGCCATCGCGTCGTAGGCACGCAGCGACCAGAGCGCGCGCTCGAGCGCGCCGTCAGCGGGCGCGCCGCCGGTCGCGCTCATTTCAGCAGCCGCGACAGGCGCCGGTCCGCCAGCACCTTGCCGCCGGTCTGGCAGCGCGCGCAGTACTGAAACGAGCGATTCGCGTACGACACCGAGCGGACGACGTCGCCGCACACAGGACACCGCTCGCCGGCGCGGCCGTGCACACGCATGCGCATGCGTTTCGCCTCCTTGAGTGACTCGGGCGCAGCCGCGCGGGCCTCGTCGAGAGCACGTCGGAGGACGTCGTTGATCGCGAGCATCAGCGCCGTCGCTTCAGCGGTGTCGAGCGAGTCGCTGTGGCGAAACGGCGAGAGCCCGGCGGCGTGGAGGATCTCGTCGGAGTACGCGTTGCCGATGCCGGCGATGACCGACTGGTCCGCGAGCACGCTCTTGAGCGTGCCGCGATGCTCGCGCAAAAGCGTCGCCAGGGCGGCCGCGTCGAGGGAGCCGTCAAGGGCATCGGGTCCGAGCCGCGACACCCCGGGCACGTCGCTCGCCTCACGAACCACGTAGACGGCCAGGCGCTTCTCGGTTCCCTGCTCGGTGATGTCCAGGGCGCGACCGTCCTCGAAGCCGACCCGCAGGATCAGCGGACCGCGCAGGGAGAGGCGCTCATCAGCCGATGGTGCCTGGTCGCGCAATCGCATCCAGCCGGCGCGGGCGAGGTGCACGACGAGGTGCAGCGGCGGCAGCGAGATGTCGATGAACTTGCCGTGGCGACCGGCCCCGGAGACCTCGAGGCCGCAGAGCGCGTCCAGCGGCGGGTCGTAGGTCTTCAGCGCCGCGATCGAGCGCATCGAGATCGTGGCCACGCGTGCGCCGCGCAGCCGCCTTCCCAGCGCCATCGAGAGTGCTGTGACCTCGGGAAGCTCAGGCATCGCTGCAATCGTCGCCGTTGGCAGGCGCCGCTAAACGCGCGGCGCCGCGGACCCGGATAATGCCCGCGTGGGGACCACCGCCGGCGCCTCTTCGGCCGCGCACTCGCGCGCCCGGACGGTGCGGGCGCACCATGAGGAAGACGTCCTCTGCGTACCGCGGACCACGATCTTTCCCGACGGCGCCTGGCACGGGCTGGTCACGCGGGGGCTCGAGCGGGTGCTGCGCACGGTGCATGCGGCGTCGGAGTACCGGCCTCGGAGCACGGTGGAGGACGACCCGGGTCTGCAGCAGATCATACCCTACTGCGTGGTGCGCCATCCCCATGACGACTCGTATCTGATCACGCGGCGGCTGCGCCGTTCCAGCGAGCGCCGCCTGCACCACCTGTACTCGCTGGGCATCGGCGGTCACGTCAACCCCGGCGATGGCGTCGCCGGCGATCCCGTGGTCGGTGGCCTGAGCCGCGAGTGGGCCGAGGAGATCCGCTGTCCCTCGCCGGCGACAGCCCGCCTGGTGGCGGCGCTCAACGACGACTCGAGCCCCGTGTCCCGGGTGCATCTCGGGCTCGTGTTCCTGGTGGAGCCCACGCTCGGGTTCGTCGACGTTCGCGAGACGCAGAAGCTCGAGGGCGAGGTGATGTCGCTGGAAGCCATGCGCGACCGCTACCTCAGCATGGAGTCCTGGTCGCAGATGGTGTTCGACGATCTGATGAACGGCGCCGGCGCCCGGGCCGATCGCAGCCCGCTGGTCGTCGAGCTCGACGCCGCCCCCTAGAGGCGGTCAGGAGCCGGAGCGTCCGTATACTCGGCGGGCGATGGCACTCACCGTCCGCGTCCCGGGCCCCCTGCGCCGCCTGACCAACGGCAGCGCCGAGGTGTCCGTCGAAGGCGCCACCGTGCAGGAGGCGCTGCAGAACCTCGACACAACGTACCCCGGCTTCCGCGACCGCCTCTACGATGACCAGGGCAAGCTGCGGCAGTTCATCAACATCTACGTCAATGACTCCGACATCCGTTTCGGCCAGGGGCTCGACACTCCGGTGTCCGAGCGCGACGAGCTCTCCATCGTCCCCGCCGTGGCCGGCGGACGTTCCTGAGGATCCGTTCGAGCTTCTTCCGCGCGACGCGGTGATCGCGGTGGCGATGTCCGGTGGCGTCGACTCGAGCGTGGCGGCGGCCCGGGTGCGCGACAGCGGCCGTCGCGCGTTCGCGGTCACGCTGGCCATGTGGCCCGGATCCGCGGAGCGGCGCCGCGACCGCGGCTGCTGCTCGATCGACTCGGTGGAGGATGCCCGCCGGGTCGCCTGCGGCCTCGGGCTGCCCCACTATGTCTGGAACCTCGAGGCCGAGTTCGACGCCGAGGTGGTGCGTCCCGTCGAGGATGCGTACGCCAGCGGCGTCACTCCCAACCCCTGCACCCGCTGCAACGAGCGCATCAAGTTCGGCCAGCTCCTGCGCCGCGCCCTCGCGGCCGGAGCCACGCACCTGGCCACGGGGCACTACGCGCGCGCCGGCAGGCGGCGCGGCCAGGCGACCCTGCATCGCTCGCGGGACCCGCGCCGCGATCAGTCCTACGTGCTGCACCGCCTCGGTCAGGAGCAGCTGCGCCATGCGCTCTTCCCGGTCGGGGGCGTCGCCTCGAAGGCCGAGCTGCGCGCCGAGGCGCACGCGCGCGGCCTGCTCACGGCGGCCAAGGCCGAATCTCAGGACCTCTGCTTCGTCGAGGGCGGAATCGGCGATGAGCTCGGGCGCCGCCTTGCCGGTCGCTTCGAGCCCGGCCCGGTGCTCGACGCGGCCGGGACCGAGCTCGGCCGGCACCGCGGCCTGCCCTTCTACACCGTTGGCCAGCGGTCGGGCCTCGGGCTCGACCAGCGCCGTCCCGACGCCGCGCCGCTCTACGTCCTCGAGATCCGCCGTGCGGACAACGCAATCGTTGTGGGACGCCGCGATGCCCTGGCGCGGCGCCGCGTCGAGGCCGAGCGCTGCGTCTGGGTCGGTGCCGCTCCGCTGCCCGGGACCCGATGCGCCGCGCAGCTGCGCGCCCACGGCGCCGCGCTGCGGGGGACCGTGGCAGATGCCCCGGCCGGCCTGCTCCGCGTCGACCTCGACGACCCGGCGGAGCAGGTGTCACCCGGCCAGGCGCTCGTCGTCTACGCGGGTGACGAGGTGCTGGGCGGCGGGGTGATCCCAGCGCCGCCGGCGCCACGGTGACGCCGGTGCCGCCGACCCCCGGCGACGTGATCCTGGCGATCATCGCGGTGCTCGCCGGCTGCATCGCAGGCGCATTCGCCGCCCACCACGCGTGGCGCACCGGAAACTGGCTCGGCTATCTCACGGCCGCGGGATGCGCCGCCTTCGTCGTGGGCATCGCCGCGCAGCGCACCTTTCCCAGCGCCGCCGCGGTCCGCGCCCTGGGCCAGGCGCTGGCCCAGACGTCGCGTCCAGGCCCATGGGACGCCGGTGTCAGCCTGCCGGTCATCGGCACCCGCATCACGCCGGTCAGCCTGGCCGGCGTGCTGACCGCCGCGCTGAGCGTCAGCCTGTTGTTGCTGTTCGAGCACGTCCCCGATCCCGCGCGGCTTCGTGTGGTGCCCCACCGGGCGCTGGAAGAGGACGACGCTGTCTGAGCCGGCGGGACTGTCGCTCCCGGCACCGCTGAATACAATGCCGCCGATGTTTGCGGTCAGCCGCCGGCGCGCGCGATGAACGCAATCGTCTTTGTGATCGTGGCCGCGCTTGTCGTGGTGACAGCGCTTGCCGCGGTGGCGCTGCCCCGCGTGCGCGACGCCGGTGCGGCGCTGCTCGCGACCCTGGTGCTCATCGCGGTGCTGAGCTTTGCCGGCGGCCAGTACCTCGTCGGCCTGGCGGAGCTGGCCGCCGCCGCCGGCGGCGTGGCCGCGGCGCGATCCGTGCTCGTCCTGGGCCGTCGCGGCGGCAGGCCGCAGAGCGAGCCGCGCGTGCCCCGCCTCTGGTGGCTGGGTGCGGCGGTCGCCGCCCCGATCGGCGTCCTCTTCGCCGTGGTCCTCGGGCTCAGCGGCAGCCACCTGGTGTCGGGGAGCGGCGGTCCTGGGCCGGTGTCGGTCCTCGGCGCGCAGGAGCCCTACGCGCTCGTCATCGTCGTCGTGCTGGCGCTGGCCGGTGCGGGGGCAGGGTTGCTCCTGGGGCGCACCGCGGCCGACGAGCGCGAGGCGGATGCCCACCAGGAGGCGCGCCGCACCCGAGACGACCGGATGCGTGCCCGCCGCGAAGCCCGCGAGGCGGCGCGGCGCGCCCGGCGCGAGGCCTCGCCGGCAGGGGAAGGCCGGTGAACGCCGGGCCCGGCGCGTATGCCGTGCTCAGCGCCGCCGTCTTCGCCATCGGTCTCTACGGGGTGATCACGCGCAGCACGACGCACGGGGTGCTGCTCGCAATTCCGCTCCTGTTCTCGGCGCCCGTCATCGCCCTGCTCGGCGCCGGCCAGGGGGGCGGGCCGCAAGCCGCCGGCGGCGCCCTGGCGCTCTTCGGGGTGATCGCCGCCGCCGCGGTGGTCGCCACCGGGATCGGTCTCGCGCTTCTGGTGCGGCGCCGCGTCGGCAGCAGCGACGTCGACGACCTCGTCGAGCTCGAGGAGTAGCGCGTGGCTCTGTACAACAGTGTCTGGGCACTGGTGCTGCTGCCGGTGGTCTCAGCCGTGGTGTCGTTCATCGCCGAGACGCCGCGCCGGGCGGCGCAGGTCTGCTGGGCGGGGTCGCTGCTGGCGTTCCTGCTCAGCGCGGTGGTGTTGGGGGCGCGTCTCACCCACCCGCTGCAGCCACCGTTTCAGTCGCTGCTCACATTCTTCGCCATGAGCCCGACCGAGAGCGGCGTGTTCGCCAGCCGGTTCTCGCCACAGATCGGGGTGTCCGTCGACTCGCTCGGCGCGGCATTCGGGTTTGCGTGGACCTTCGTGGTGGCCGTGGTGCAGGGCTACGCGCTGACAACACTGCGCTCGGAGGCCGGCTACCGCCGCTTCTTCTGGGCGTCGTCGCTGCTCTCGTTCGCCACGCTGGGCCTGGTGTTCAGCCCAAGCCTCTTCGATGCGCTGGTCATGTGGGCGCTCGCCTCGGTGGGCGTGTACCTGGTGGCGGCGTTCTGGTGGCAGCACACTGACGCGGCGGCGCCGGCGCGGCGCGCGTTCCTGGCGCTGTACACCGCCGACATGGCGCTGCTCCTGCTGGTCGCGTTTGTTTTCGTCAAGTTTGGCGCGTACGCAGCTGCGCAGACGTCGTCGGGCGGCCAGACCGTTGATCCGTTCGGGTTCGGTGCGCTGACGCCACTGGTGGGGTCGGTGCTGCACGGGCTGGTGCCGGGTGCGGGGCTCCGCTCGCTCGCGGTGATGGCGGCGATCGTCACCGTTGCCGGCGTGGTGCGTGCCGCGCAGGCGCCCTTCCACGTATGGCTGACGGGGACGGCCACGGCGC
>DASUWI010000104.1:0-15605 GCA_036378495.1 Candidatus Dormiibacterota bacterium | reverse complement strand
GACAGGGAGAACGGCTGCGGCAGGGCGCGCAGCCGCGCCGTGGCCTCCTGCGGCGCATCCGGCAGGAGCAGCACGTCACCCGGCAGTCGCAGCACCGCGCCGCTGGCGGCCACCGCGCCGAGCTCGCGCGGCCCGAGGCCCATCTCGGTCAGCGCCGCACGCTCCGGCGCGGCGAATGGGTCGCGCTGCAGCAGCGACGTCAGACGTTCCACCGCGCGGGCCAGGTCGGGCCGGAGCCCGGCGGCGGCGCCACGGCGGCGCACCCGGCCGTCGGCCTGCTCCAGGTCAGCCGCGCCCGAGAGGAGGGCGTCGAGGATGCGAGCATCGGGCAGCGCGAGTTCGCGCACCAGGTCGCCTCGGGGCACTCCTGCGCGCAGCAGCGCACCCTCGCGCTGCGACTCGACCTGCTCGCGCAGTCGCGTCCCCCAGCGGTCCCAGACCGCCCGGTGCACCAGCCACGATCCGGCACGAACCGCGGACGGCGGCAGCGGGTCGCCCACCGGGACGCCGATGGCGGCGAGCAGCGCTGCCGGCGCCGCATCGCGCCGCGCCAGCTCGCGCTCCAGGCTGGGCGTGCCGCCGTCGTCGCGCAGCGCGTCGACGCGCCGCCGCGCGGCGCCGCGACGGGCCAGCGGGGGAGGAGCGGGATCGAGGATGGTTGCGCTGCCCACGACGGCGCGCCGCCCCGGGTCGCGGAGCAGCACCCGGTCCCCGATCTGCAGGGGCAGCGGCGACGCCAGGTGCAGGCGGAGCAGCCGCGGGTCGCCGGCCAGCCGCCGCGCGCGTGCCGGGATGGCGGCAGACCCGATGTGCACCACCGGCTGCGCCGGGGGGTCGGCGGCGTCCGAGCGCACGTCGACCACATCGGTCATGCGCCAGGCGCCGGGTGTGAGCAGGGTGTCGCCACGGCCGGCGGCCTCGGCCGGCACGCCGCGGAGGTTGGCGGCAACCCGGGCGGTGCCGCTCACCTCGGTGGCCGGGGTCCCGAGCGACTGCAGCGCGCGGATGCCGACGCGTGCGCCGCGCAGCTCGAGCGTGTCGCCTGCGTGCAGGGTGCCGGCCTGCAGCGTCCCGGTGACCACGGTGCCGCTGCCGCGGATGGTGAAGGAGCGATCGATCCAGAGCCGCACGCGGGCGGTGGGGTCCGGGGCCGGCAGGTCCGCAACCAGCGCGGACAGTGCCGAGCGGAGATCGTCGAGGCCGGCGCCGGTGGCGCCCGAGACCGCCACCACCGGCGCAGCGGCCAGCGACGTGGCGGCCAGGCGCTCGCCCGCCTCCGCGACCGCGGCGGCGGGATCGGCCAGGTCGCTGCGGGTCACGGCGACGACACCGTCGCGGACGCCGAGGGCGTCGAGCGCACGCACGTGGTCCTCGGTCTGGGCCGCCCAGCCGGAGTCTGCGGCGATGACGAGGAGCACCGCGGGCACCGGGCCGATGCCGGCGAGCATGTTGGTGGCGAAACGCTCATGGCCGGGGACGTCGACGAACGCGACCATGGCGCCACCGGGCAGCTGAGTCCACGCGTAGCCGAGGTCGATCGTCATGCCCCGGCGGCGCTCCTCTGCCCAGCGGTCGGGCTCCATGCCGGTGAGCGCCCGGATCAGTGTCGACTTGCCGTGGTCGACGTGGCCCGCGGTGGCGATCACGTACACGCGCGCACGGCCTGGACGATCACGTCGTCCTGCTCCGCCGGCACGCAGCGCAGATCCAGGAGGCAGGCACCGCGCTCGACCCGTCCCACGACCGGTGGCCGGTGGCGCCGCAGCGCTGCCGCGAAGCGTTCCGGAAGGCTCACCGCCCAGCCGGGGAGCGGCAGCTCCGGGGCGCTGCCACCCCCTGCAGCGCCGTCGCTGGGGACGACCTCGGCCACCGGACCGATGGCGGCTGCCAGGGCGCGGCAGCGCTCGCGGAGCCACTCGACGTCCGCGGTGAGGGCGGCGTGCGCCGGCGGTGGCGGCCCGACCAGCGTCGCCTCCAGCGCGGCGAGCGTCAGCTTGTCGACGCGGAGCGCGCGCGCCATCGGGTGGCGGCGCATCCTCGTGATCAGCTCGGCGCTGCCGGCCATGATCCCGGCCTGCGGCCCGCCCAGCAGCTTGTCGCCGCTGGCGGTGACGACGTCGGCGCCGTCGCGCAGTGCAGTGGTGATGTCGAGCTCGCCCGGCAGCCCGGGATCGGCGCGCAGCAGACCGGAGCCCACGTCGACCACGAGCGGCACACCAAGCCCACTGAGCGCCCGCACCGATACCGACGCGCTGAACCCGGACACGCGGAAGTTCGACGGATGCACCTTGAGGATGCAGCCGGCGTCATCGTCAAGCGCGCCCCGGTAGTCCTCGAGCACCGTGCGGTTGGTGGTGCCGACCTCGCGCACGCGTGCCCCGGTGGACTCGACGAGATCTGGAAGCCGGAAGCCGTCGCCGATCTCCACCATCTCGCCGCGGCTCCACACCACGGTACGACCCTGGGCCAGCACGGTCACCGCCAGCAGGAGCGCCGCCGCACCGTTGTTGACGACGAGCACGTCACCCGCGTCGAGCAGCGCCGCGCGCAGGGCACCCAGCGTTCCGCGCCCCCGGGCCGCCCGCGCTCCCGTCTCGAGGTCGAACTCGACATCGACGTACCCGGAGGCCGCCACGATCGCGGCACTCGCCGCCGCGGAGAGCGGTGCCCGTCCCAGGTTGGTGTGCAGCACCACGCCGGTGGCATTGATCACCGGGGTCAGCGACGTCGCCTGGGCCGGCAGACGCTGCACAACATGGGCAACGACCGCGTCCGGCGGGAGCTCACCGTCGCGCACGCGCTGCTGCGCCTCGCGTACCGCGCTGCGCACGAGCGGACGCCCGAGCCGTTGCTGGGGCTCGGCAAGCCGTGGGTCGGCGAGCACTGCGTCGGTGGGTGGAACCGCGCGCCTGGGATCGGTTGCGGTGGGGTCTGCCATGGGCGTCGTTCTCCGATTCTGGCGCGTTCCCAGTCCGGCGAGATCGAGCAGCTCGTTGCCCGGGTTCCCGGCTGACTCCGCCGGGCGTTGCACGTGTGGCAACGGGTGACGCCGCGGGGGGACGCCGACCGAGCCCAGCGAGCTGGTCGCCTGTGGCGACCCGAGTGGCGAGGGAGGAGGGGACCCGCGGCATCACCCGTTGCCGTCAGCGATGCGACAAGCGCTGGCGGAGGCGGACGGGAATCGAACCCGCCTGGCCGAGATGCTCGGCCACACTGGTTTTGAAGACCAGGGGGACCACCAGGCGCCCAGACGCCTCCGCGATCAGCGTACGCAACCCCGGTTGCGGCGCGGTGATTCAAACCCCGGACACGACGACAGCGGGCCGAGGGGTTCCTCCGGCCCGCTGCCCTGAGTTAGCGGTTCGCTAGTACTGGTCGATCGTCGTCGTCGTGCCAGGCGGTGGCACGTTGCTCGTGGTGCGCCGGCGGTAGTAGCCGGGGCCCATCCACGAGGACCAGAACACCATCGACAACAGGATGCCGAGAGCGCCCACGGCCAGCAGGATGTAACCGATCGTGTGCAGGTTCACGCCTGCTCCGGTCGTGTCGACGTTCACCGCGAACCCGAGGATCGCGCCGGCGGCGACCAGGAAGATGCCAACTCCCAAACCCATGTCAGTACCTAACCTCCTAGTAACGTATTCAGCGAAGCCAACATACACGCTATAACTTTTCGCGTCAACCTAAGGTTACGGTTAGCCACCATCGGGAGTTCGAAAAGCCGCCGGCGCAGTTCAGCGGGCAGCTTCGTATGTGCGTATCGACGTTCTGGGCGCGATCGCACAGATCGACCCGATCGAGCGGATGGCGGCCTCTGGTCTCAGCCGCCGCGGTGCAGCCCTACCCCTTCACGTAGGAGAGCTTCTCGGCCACCCTGCCGTCGCGTACGCGGATGACGTCGACACCTCGAACGTGACCGCCCGTGCCGCCCGGTCCCCAGGTGAAGCGCCACGTGGCCGTGACGCGGTCTCCCGCGGCAAAGATCTCCTCGGTCTCGAATCGCGGCGACGCCGTCTCTGCGAAGAACCGCTCCCAGAAGGCACGCACCGCCGCCTGGCCGCTGCGACGCTCGCCGTCGGGGGGCGGCGCGGTGCTCTCGAAGAGGCAGTCGTCGGTCATGTGGGACATGATCGCGTCGATGTCGCCGCGGTCGAAGGCCTCGCTGAACCTGGCAACGGCGGCCAGCGACGCGGCGGCGTCGTCCGGCTCGATCCTGGTCTCCATTGGCGTTCCCCTTGGCATCTGCCCTGTCACGGCCGCGAATATATACGCGCCACATTCTGAGCCGTGATACCCTCTGTCACAAAGCTATGCGATCCGAGGTATTGAAGGGTCATCTGGACACGCTGCTGCTCGCGGCGCTCGCCGAGTCGCCGGCGCACGGCTACCTGATCGTGGAACGGCTGAAACAGCGCAGCCAGGGCGCGTTCGAGCTCTCCGAGGGCACGATCTATCCCGCGCTGTACCGGCTCGAGGATGCCGGGCTGCTGAGCAGCCGCTGGGCCCACGAGGCCGGCCGCCGCCGCCGCGTCTATCGCCTCACCCGGCGGGGCCAGGCGGCCCTCGACGCGGGCAGGCAGGACTGGCGCGGGTTCGCCCACGCGGTCAACGCCGTGCTCAGCTGATGGACCCCTACCTGCGCACGCTGGGAGCCGAGCTGCGCCGGCTCGGTGTCCCTGCCAGGCGACGGCGCCGCATCCTCGCGGAGGCGCGTGATCACCTGCGCTCCGACCCCGGCACGCTGGCGCGATTCGGCGATGCCCGGGCGATCGCGCAGGAGTGTGCGGATGAGCTCGGCGGCACCGCCGCGCGCCGCCTGTCCGTGGCGGCGTTCGCCGTGCTGGCGGTCGCCGGTGCCGTCTTCAGCGCACTGCTGCTGGCGATCTTCACCGTTGTGCCGGCACGGGCGCTGGCCTGCTGCACGGCCACGCCGCCGGCGCAGGTGATCACGCTGGCGGTGCTCGTGGTGGCGCCCCAGGTGGCGTTCGTCAGCGGCGTGCTTGCCCTGATTCGCGCGGTCCGGTTGCGCGGGCACGCACCGCTGCCGGCCGCTGAGGTGCGCACGCTGCGGCGGCGCAGCGCAGTCGCCCTCGCGTCCGGTGTGGCAAGCATGAGCGCGCTGGCGCTGTTCGTCACGGAGTACGCGGCGCTGCTCCCCGCGTGGTCACAGCCGGCGGTGTACGCCGGCACCGCCCTGTCGGTGCTGCTGGTGCTGCCGATGGCGGTGCCGCTGGTGGTGACCTCGCGGATCCGCGTGCAGACCGCGGGCACGGCGGGCGACGTCTTCGCCGACGTCGGCGGCGTCGTGCCGGCGCCGCTGCGCGGCCACCCGTGGGCGTTCGCCGGCGCCGTCGCGGCCGTCGTCGCCGTGGCCGTGCTTGCGCCCGGTGTCGCCGCTGACGATGCCTTCGACGCGGCGCTGCGCGCGCTCGCGGAGACGCTCGCGTGCCTGGCTGGGTTCGCCGCCCTGGGCCGGTTTCTAAGCCTGCGTCACTGACTCATCTGCCGGATCAGCTCGCCGCCCGCTTCACGAGCGCGCCGATTCGTTTCGCGTCGGCGGCTGTCAGCTTGGTCAGCGCGTACGACACCGGCCAGATCGCGCCTTCGTCGAGGTTCGCCTTGTCGCTGAAGCCGAGCATCGCGTAGCGTGACTTGAACTTCTGCGCGGGCTGAAACCAGCAGATCATGCTGCCGCCCTTGGCGTAGGCGGGCATCCCGTACCACGTCTTCGGCGTGATCCCGGGCGCGCTGGCCTTGACGATGGCGTGGATCCGCTCGGCAAGGGCGCGATCCGATGCCTGCATCTCGGCGATCTTCGCGAGCACCTCGGTCTCGCCATCGGCGTCGCCGCCCCTGAGCTCACGCGCGCGCGTTCGCATCGCGGCCTTCTCGTCGTCCGTGAATCCCGCGGAAGCCCGGCCGGCGGCACTCGTCGCGGGTGGCCGCGTCCGCTTGCCCGCGGTCTTTCGCTCAGCCATCTCAACCACCTCCGTGAAGCAACGAATCTCGGCGCGCACGCACACGTGTCACGTGTGGCAGCTCGTCGATCCCGAGTCGGTGAACGCCGAGCCGGCGATCGGGATGAACTTCCAAGCGTATGACGATGACTGGAGCGTCAGTGTCAGCACGCCAAAGGTGGCGGTGTTCTGCACCTCGAGGTTGGCCCGCCGGGCACCGGCCGCGGCGTGGTTCTCGCCCCCGGTGCCCACGACGAACTCACGGATCCCGGCGGCCGTGGCCGCGCCAGCCGGCGACTGCTGGGCGAACCGTTCGTAGGCGTGGTAGTGCCCGTTGAGGATGAGATCCGCGTGCGCGGCGTAGAGCAGCTGCCAGAAGGGCTTCGTTGCTCCGCTGGCCGACGCCGAGGCGAACACCGGGATGTGCCAGAAGGCGAGCTTGCATCCGGTGGGGTGCGCGGCGAGGTCCGCCTTGAGCCATGCGTACTGCGCCGACGTCGTGCCGCACCCGACCACCGAGCACTGGCTGTTCAGCGCGATCACATGCCAGGAGCCGGCGTCGAAGCTGTACCAGCCCTGACCGGAGGTGCCCGCCGCCGCGCCGAAGTACTTGAAGTACCCCGCAGCGCCGGCGTTGGCGCCAGTGCAGCCGGTGCCGCCGGAGGTCTCGTACTCGTGATTCCCGGGCGCCGGGTGCGTGCTGGGCTTCACACGACCCCAGCTCGGGTTGTAGGACTCGTTGAACGCGGTGAGCGACCCGCACTCGTACTGCTCGTCGCCCAGCGCCAGGACTGCGCTGTATCCGCGCCGACGAGCAGGTTCGAGGTCGCCAGCTCGCGACAGTGCTTGCCCGATCCGGAACCGCCGTTGAAGTCGGGCGAGGCGGGATCGCAGGCGATGTCGCCTGCCGCGGCGATCACAGGCGAAGTCGTCTGCGAGGCGGCCCGCAGGGGCGACGAGACGAGGCTGCCGAGTGCGATCAGGGCGGCGAGTGTGGCGACCGTGAGCTTCGCCCGAGTTCGCCTGAGCATCGACCCTCCCGCGCGTGAGTTCCAGTGGCCGCGCGCCGCCGCCGGCGGCTCATTGTAGGCAACAGTGGGCAACCGCCGGATGGGAGTTCCGCGCATCCTGAAGCTGCGGTGGCGCCCTGTTGTACGCTCACGCGCCGTACCGGGAAACGCAGGTTCACGGCGGCGTAACAGATGCATTGCCGCCATCGGTGAATGGCGCGAGACGCCGGTAGCGTCGGCTGTGACATGAACCACCCGACGGTCGACACTCAGGCCAACACAACATGGAGCTCCATCCGCCAGCAGTGGTGGGATGGTGCGCAGCGGCAGCCGGCGCGGAAGCTGCTCCCGAAAGTACATCGCGAGGCGTTTCTGTGGAGCGGCATCGGGGTGCTCACGCTCGCCTTCTTCGCTGAGCTGCTTGCGGTCAACACGTCGGACAGTGCGACGTGCACCGGCACCTGCGCTGACGCCACCTTCGTGGTCCCGGCCATGCTGCTGGTCGTCGGCAGCGCGCTCATCTTCGTCTCTCGCAAGCTCAGGCGCCGGTAGCCGGGCTCCTGCGCGCGCGCCGTCGCGTGCTCGCACGGATCTGCGCGAAGTCGACGCGGTCTCCGATCAGCGGCACACCCTCGGCCGCGAGCAGGACGATCTGCCTGCGTCCGACCGCGCAGCTCCCGTCGGCCCGCACCACCCGATGCCAGGGCACGTCCGGGTAGCCGCGTGCCAGCACGCCCCACAGCACGCGGGGCATGCGGGTCGATATCGCCGTACGTGCGCACGGATCCACGCGGGATGGCGCGAACACGTCGCAGCACCCGCACGGCGTAGGGACCCGGTTGGGCGCGCGCGGCGCTCCTCATGCCCGCCCGACGGCATCGCCCAGCGCAGGTTGTACGTGCCGCCGCCGTCGAACGAACGCGGCCGCGTTGCGGCCATCGTGCGGGGTGGCGGCGGTCACAGCCGGAGCCGCATCGGCTTAGCCACTCCGCGCCGGGTCCGCGAACAGCAGCGAGCGAGCCGTTGGAAACAGGCGACGAGTCTCGACCGGCCTCGGCAGACCCGTGATGGGTACGTCTTGCATCTCACCGGCTCCAGCGCTGAGCCACACCAGGACATCGGCATCCTCGCGGATCGGAAGTCTCGGGAAGGTGTTCGGTTCGTGGGCGGTGACCCAGCCGGCCACGAGGCTGAATCCGGCTGCCACCAGCGCCGGGGCCACGTCTGATTCGAAAGCCGCGGTGACGGCATCCTCGTCCCAACCGCTGACGTCTGCAATCGACAAGACGAGCGCGCTGCCACGAGGTCCTGCCTCAGCGCTTGCCGTGCGCCGCTTGCGCGCCACGTCGAAACGGTCGCTTACGGGTCGAAGCAGCAACACGTCGTCTGAGTCAACCATCGTCGCGTTGGCAGCGGTCCGGTGCTCCCGCCAGACCGCACCGTCGTAGAACGCCTCGAGGCTCGCGGCGCGCGCAACCATGTCCGGAAACCGACGCAGCCAGACGAAGCGCTCGGGGTCGCTGACATCTCGGAACGTCCCCACAAGCTCGATGCCGCACGCTTCCTGGCTCTCCACAAACTCTCGTTCGAACAGCTCGATGAGCTCGTCACGCCGGCCGGCGTGAAGCGTGTACTGACGCAGCTCGATGACGGACACGAAGGCCTATACGCGTCTGCCGCGGTCTTCGGTAGCAGGGCGAGAGATGAGGACGCGCCGGCCGGCGATGTAGGCGTCGGACCTCCTGCGGGAGCTGCGCGAGATGCCAGCCGAACCACGAACAGCTGTCAGCCGGCCCCGCTCCGCCGGCAGCAGCAAGCGATGGTGTTTGTCAAAGACGGCTCGAGCCAATTGTTCCCCACGCGCACCCAGATCGCCGGAGTCCGCACCGTGGCGAGCATCGAGGGCGCGCACCAGCGTCGTTGGCGCACCGGACGAGATTGGCTGGGAAGACTCTCTCGTAGCAGTCTGAGCTCGCTTAGCCAGCGTCGCCTGGCGACGGGCGCAAGCCAATCCCGGCTCGCCGATGAGCGTTTGTGTGCTCGCTTTGGCCCGCGCGGACATGGGCGATGGCTGTTCTGTGAACGAACACGGTCCGGGCTCAGCTGCGGATGGCAAGGGCGAGGAGGGTATCGACCGCAGTTTCGATCGGGCGGGAACTCCGGCGTACCTGACCGAGTAGGAGCCCTCCTTCGAGCGCGGCGAGCAGAGTAGTGGCCAGGTCGTCCGGATCCACGCCGGACCGGAGTTTGCCGTCGGCATGAAGGGATCTGAGTCCCGCGCTTAGAGCGTCTGCCCACCGATCGAACCCTGCCGCGATGTGCGCTCGGGCCTCGGGGTCACTCTCGGCGAGTTGACTAACGAGCGAACCAAGCTGGCAGCCCCCCTTTGCTTTGGTGCGCCTCGCTGCGGTGACCACCATGTTCCGCCAGGCTTCGACGCCGTTCGCGCTGCCGAGCGCTTTCCGCTGGCGATGGACGATGCCGTCGGCCTGGTAGTCGATGACGGCCTGCACCAGCTCGTTCTTGTCGGCGAAGTAGTGGTACATCTGAGAGCCGCTGACTTGTGCCGCCTCCCGGACGTCTTCCAAGGTCGTGCCGACCACCCCGCGCTCATGGATCAGGGCGGCGGCTTCCTCCAGTATTCGTGCCCTTGTACGCGCTCCCTTGGGAGTGAGTCTCGGCCGGTCACTCGTCTCGTTGACCATGCACCGATGTTAGCAGAACCTGGGTTTGACAACCCATTCCGGGGGCTGCTACAGTGGGACGCACAACCCATTTTCGACGAAAGGAGAGCCGCATGAGCGCATACGTAATTGTCGAATTCACAGTCAAGGACTCAGAAACGTACCGTGAGAAATACGCGCCCATTGCTGGGCAGACAGCCACAGAGCACGGAGGCGAGCCGTTCGCCGGCGGCCCGTGGGAGGTCCTGGACGGTGATGGCTCGCTCACTTCAGGGGTACTCGTGCGGTTTCCGGACCGCGAGACGGCACTCGGTTGGTACAACTCGCCTGAATATCAGCAGCTGATCGAAGTCCGGGGTGTCGCGATGGATGCCCGTTTCAGCTTGCTCGACGGCCTCGCTGCGCCGACAGGAAGCTGAGGGGGAATCCGAGTGAGCACCCCCCCAGGAGAGACCGTACTCATCACCGGCGCCAATGTCGGGATCGGCAAGGATGTGGCCCGGCAGCTGGCGCTACGTCCTGAGATCAACCGCATCTACTTGGCGTGCCGGAACCAAGATCGAGCGGCAACAGCAAAGGCCGACCTCGAAGCCGTCACCGGCCGACAGATCTTCGACATCGTTCTCATGGACGTGGCCGATCTTGGTTCGGTCCGCGCTGCTCTAGCGGCCATCAACGGATCCCTCGACGCGCTGGTCATGAACGCTGGTGTAATCGGCAACAAGACCTTGATGGAATTGACCGCTGACGGGGTCACCAAACTGTTCGCAACGAACGTCCTCGGTCACGCCGTTCTCCTCGAAGGGCTCCTGATGCAGAACCGGCTGGGCGAGGTAGCGGTGTTCGCCGCAAGTGAAGCAGCCAGGGGAATTCCGAGGTTGGGGTTCAAACGGCCGACCTTCGTTTCAACCTCTGCCGACGAACTCGCCACCGTCATCGATGGCAGCTACTTCGCTGACAGAAATTTCAACCGGAACCTCGCCTTCGGTCAGGTCAAGTACATCGGGGCCCTATGGATGGGCCACCTGGCGCGCCAACACCCCGACCTCCGCTTTGTCACTGTGAGCCCTGGCAACACCACTGGCACCGAAGCGGCCGCTGGCGCGGCGCCACCAATGCGCTTTGTGGCCAAACACATCATGCCCCACCTCGGAATTTCCCACGATCTTGAAGTCGGTGCGAAGCGACTCGTCGACGCTGTCACCGATCCGAAGCTATCGAGTGGCGTGTTCTACGCCAGTGCAGCCAAGAAATTGACGGGTCCCATGGTCGACCAGGCGAACATCTTCCCCGACCTAGCCAACCCGTCCTTTCAGGACCAAGCCAACGAGGCCATCCACCGCTTCATCACCTAACAGGGTGTTAGAGAGCTCTTGGCGTTCTTTTTTCTTCGCGCCGGTTCGAATACGGAGATTGGCTGGGGAGGAAGGACTCGAACCTTCGAATGGCGGATCCAAAGTCCGCTGCCTTACCACTTGGCGACTCCCCACACCCGCGAGCGTACCCTGCACCACCAGCATGCGCAGACTTGCTGCCCTGGTTCCGCTCGCGGCCCTCGCAGCGTGCGGCGGCTCCTCGAGCGCGTCACCGCCCGCCGCTCCCGGAGCTCCGCTCCAGGCCCACGGGCAGCTCAGCGTCGCCGGCCAGCAGCGCACGTATCGCGTGTACCGCCCGGGCACGGTGGATCCGCACACGCCGGCGCCGCTGGTCCTCATCCTGCACGGCAACGGCAGCACCGGCGACGAGATGGTGCAGACCACCGAGTTCGACAACAACGCCGACGCCGACGGCTTCATCGCCGTCTACCCCGATGGCGTCGAACGCAGCTGGAACGGCGGCTTCTGCTGCGAGCCCGCGCCCACGCTGGGGATCGATGACATCGCCTTCCTCAACGCGCTGATCCCGCAGCTCGAACGCAGCTTCGCCATCGACTCGCGGCGCGTGTTCGTCACCGGCTTCTCGTCGGGCGCGATCATGGCGTACCGCTTCGCCTGCCAGGGGACGGTTCCCATCGCCGCGATTGCGCCCGTGGCGGGCACGATGCTGCTCACCGACGACTGCCACCCGCGCCGGCCCACCTCGGTGCTCGCCATCAATGGCACCCACGACGGCGAGGTGCCCTACCAGGGTGGTCACCTGCTCCCCGGCGCATCGGCCAGCGATGCGATCGTGCCGTCCGCGACGTCGGTCACGAGCCGCTGGGCACAGCTCGACTCCTGCGGCGCGACTCCATCCAGCAGCACGACCGGACCGGTGACCGTGACGCAATGGCACGGCTGCGCCGGCGGCGCAACCGTTCAGCTGCAGACGATCACGGGTGCCGGCCACACCTGGTACGCGCCCGGTTTCGGACCCGCAGACGGCGCCATCGACGCCAGCAAGGTCATCGCCGACTTCTTCGCGCGCGTGCGCTGACCTCCGCGAACGCGATCAGGCGGTCGCGGCGGTGCCGTCAGACGCGACGAACGGCCGCAGCTCGGTGACCCCCGCGAGCCAGTCGTCGACCGACTCGAGAAACGCGGCCGGGATCTCCATCATCGGCACGTGTCCGGCGTCGACGAACTCGACGTACTCCCAGTCGGGCCGGATGTCGGACGCAGCTCGCGACGCGCTCACGCGCACGATGCCGTCCTTGGCGCCGTGCATCAGCAGCGTCGGCGCCGAGACGGACCGGATCCAGCGCTGCACATGCTTGCGCGCCATCAGCGTCTGCACGATCGAGCGGGTTCCCTCCAGCACCGCCTCGTGCCAGTTGGGCTTCTCGAAGCGAGCGCGTTCCAGGTCGATCATCGCCCGCACCATGTGCGCGTCGACACGCCGCCAGTCCACGGTGCAGCGGGCGAGCGTGCTGCGCACCAGGCCCTCGGGCCCGAGCGCCACCGCCGTGCGGCTGAAGAGGTACTCACCGAATCGGGGCAGCACGTAGGCGGCGACGAAGCGGAACGCAACAGGATCCAAGCGGAGCAGCTCGGCGGGCGGGACGGGCAGCGCCGGGTCGATGAGCACGAGCCCCGAGAGCAGGTCCGAGCGCCCCGCGGCGACGCCGAGCGCGATGAGGCCGCCCATCGAGTTGCCCATCAGCAGCGTCGGTCCGCCCTCGAGCCCGCGGATCAGCTCCTCCACCAGGCGGACGTTTGCCGCGATCGAGGCCTGGCGGCCGGCACTCGGGGTCCAGCCGAACCCGGGCAGATCCGGCGCGAGCACGCGAAACGTCTTGGCCAGCTCGGATCCCACCGACATCCAGTTGAGATGCGACCCGCCCAGCCCGTGCAGCAGCACCACGTTGGGACCCGTGCCGCCGTAGTCGGCCACGAACACCGGGCCGCCGATGTCGACGGTGAACGATCGCATCGCCCCATCGTACGAGCCGCTTGGCGCGTTGTCCTGGTACGTCCGCGTCACCTGCGCAAGCGGAGAAGGCCGTCCGAAGGCGTCCGTATACTCAAACCACATGGCTGACGGACCCCTGGTGGTGATCCTCGCCGCCGGGCAGGGGACGCGGATGCGCAGCACCCTACCCAAAGTCCTTCACCCTCTCGGCGGCCGGCCGATTCTCCTGCACGCCGTTGACACCGCGACCGCTGTGGCGCGCGCCAAGCCCGTGGTGGTGGTGAACCCGGCCCAGCCGCAGGTGCCGGCGCTCCTGGACGGCCAGGCCGACTGCGTGGTGCAGCCGGCGCCGCGGGGCACCGGCGACGCGCTGCGAAGCGTCCCGGTGGAGCTGCGCCGCTCCGGCCCGGTGCTGGTGCTCAGCGCGGACGTGCCCCTCGTCCGTCCCGAGACCCTGCACCGCCTCCTGCAGGCCCAGGCGATCGCCAAGAGCGCCAGCGCGATCCTGACGGCGGTCCCCACCGATCCCTCGGGCATGGGCCGGATCGAGCGCCACACCGACGGCACCGTCCTGCGCATCGTCGAGGCGGCCGATCTGCCGCCCGGTGTGGTCCCGTCGCTCGAGTGCAACGCGGGCGTCTACGTGTTCAGTGGTGAGTTGCTCTGGCCGGCGCTGGACCATCTGTCGACGGCAAACGCGCAGTCCGAGTACTACCTCACCGACGTGGTCGAGCTCATGGGCGGCCCGGTGGTCGCCGTCATGGCCGCGGATCCGGCCGAGGCGATCGGCGTGAACGATCGCCGCCAGCTGGCCGCGGCCGAGTCCGCGCTGCGCCGGCGCGTGCTCGACGGGCTGATGCTGGCCGGCGTGACCATCGAGGACCCGGCCACGACGTACGTCGACGCCGGCGTCCGGGTGGGGCCGGATTCGGTGATCCACCCGATGTCGAGCCTGCGCCGCGGCACCGCGCTCGGCGCGGGCTGCCAGATCGGCCCCGGGGCAGTGCTCGACGGCGTCCAGGCCGGCGACCGGGCGACGATCGCCGACGCGCACCTCGAGGATTGCATCCTCGGCGACGACGTCCGCGTGGGTCCGTACTGCCGCGTGCGTGCGAATACGGTGCTGGGATCCGGGGTAGAGTTGGGGACGCATGCTGAGGTCAAAAACAGCACGGTGGGCCCTGCCACCCACATCAACCACTTCAGCTGCGTCCTCGACAGCGACGTCGGCCGCGACGTGAACATCGGCGCGGGAACCGTCACCTGCAACTACGACGGCACCGACAAGCATCGAACCACGATCGGCGACGGTGTCTTTGTCGGCAGCAATACCACACTGGTGGCGCCGGTGCGCGTCGGCGACCGCGCGTACGTCGCCGCCGGGTCGGTGATCACCGCCGACGTCCCGCCGGGTGCGCTGGGGATCGGCCGCGTCCGGCAGCGAAACATCGAGGGCTGGGTGGCGCGGCGGGGCAGGACCGGCCCGTGACCGACAGCACGTACGGCGAGCTCATGCTGCTCTCCGGGACGGCGAACCCGGAGCTCGCCGAGCGCATCGCCCGGGAGATGGGCATCCGCCTCGGCGAGATGGAGATCACGCGCTTCGCCGACGGCGAGTTCGATCCCAAGATCGGCGAGTCGGTGCGCGGCCACGATGTCTTTCTGATCCAGCCGACGTGCGCGCCCGTCTCCGACAACCTGATCCAGCTGTTCATCATCCTCGACGCGCTGCGACGCGCGTCGGCGACGCGCATCACCGCGGTCATCCCGTACTACGGGTACCAGCGCAAGGAGAAGAAGACGCAGCCGCGCGATCCGATCAGCGCCAAGCTGATGGCGAACACCATCGAGATCGCCGGTGCCAATCGTGTGATCTGCGTGGACCTGCACGCCGAGGCCATTCAGGGGTTCTTCGACATCCCCGTCGACGCGCTGACCGCGACCAAGATCCTGGCGCGGCGCGTGCGTGAGCGTCACGGACACGACGTCGTCATCGTGTCACCGGACACGGGCGGCGCGGCGCGCGCCCGGCGCATGGCGCGCATCCTCGAGGCACCGATCGCGATCATCGACAAGCGCCGTCCCCGCGACGACACGGTCGAGGTGAGCACCGTCATCGGTGATGTGGCGGGCATGAAATGCGTGATCGTCGACGACCTCATCTCCACGGGGTCGACGCTGGCCAGCGCTGCCGTCGCCCTGCGCGACAAGGGCGCCACCTCCGTCGACTGCGTGGCCACGCACGGGGTGCTGACCGACGGCGCACTCGACCGACTCCACCGCGCACCCATCGACGAGATATGCATCACGGACACCATTCCCTTCCCCAACGGACCCCGGAGCTTCGACGACGCACCGAAGCTGCGCATCCTCAGCGTCGCGCCGCTGATCGCCGAGGCGATCGTGCGCGTGCACGAAGGGCGCAGCGTCAGCGAGCTCTTCCGATGAAGCCGTCAGACGCCCCGAGCACCTGCGCCGCCTGCTCCTGCGGCCGGCTCCTCAGCCGGATGCGCCCGCGATGACGGCGCTGATCGTCGTGCTCGTCGTCGGGCTCATCACGGCGACCTTCGCCGCGGCCGCCGAGACATCGCTCACCAGCGTGAGCCGCATTCGCATGCGGAGCA
>DASUWI010000103.1:0-16503 GCA_036378495.1 Candidatus Dormiibacterota bacterium | reverse complement strand
GCGCTGCGACAAACGGCCCCTCGGCGGCCGACGCCGCCACCGGTCCCTGTGCCGACTGCGCCGCGGCGCGCGCGCGCGTCACCTCCTCGAACACGCCGCGCTCGTGCGCCGCGTAGCCCTGCACGGTGTTGACCAGGTTCGGCACGAGGTCGTAGCGGCGCTTGAGCTCGGTGTCGACGTCGGCCCAGGCGTTCTGCACCGCGTTGCGCCCGGAGATGAAGCGGTTGTAGGACAGCATCAGTCCCAGCAGCAGCAGGACGACGATGACGACGATGACGATGATTGCTATCACGGCTTCACTCCTGTGATATAAGGGCGCACCGCTAGCGTAGCCGACTTCCGGAGCGCGGGTCAGTGCACCAGCTGGCGCAGCACCAGGGGCAGGATGCCGCCATGCCGGAGGTACGCGACATCGGTATCGCTGTCCAGCCGGCAGAGCGTGGTGAAGCGCACCTCGTCGCCGTTCTCCCGCGTGGCCACCACCTCGACCGCCGAGCCCACACCGGCGGCGGCGACACCGCGCACCGAATAGGTCTCGCGTCCGCTCAGACCGAGTGAAGCGGCATGCTCGCCGTCGCGGAACTGCAGGGGCAGGATGCCCATGCCGACGAGGTTGCTGCGGTGGATCCGCTCGAAGGACTGGGCGATGACGCAGCGCACGCCCTGCAGCAGGGGGCCCTTCGCCGCCCAGTCGCGGCTCGAGCCGGAGCCGTACTCGCGTCCGGCGATGACGACGAGCGGGACGGAATCGGCGATGTACCGGGCCGACGCATCGAAGATGCTCATCAGCTCCCCGCTCGGCAGGTGTGTGGTCCAGCCGCCCTCCTTGTCACCGGCGAGCTGGTTGCGCAGCCGCACGTTGGCGAACGTGCCGCGGACCATCACCTCATGGTTGCCGCGCCGCGCGCCGTACGTGTTGAAGTCGCGCAGCTCGACATCGCGCTCGCGGAGGTATGCGGCAGCCGGGCTGACACCGGAGATGCTGCCCGCCGGCGAGATGTGGTCGGTGGTTATCGAGTCGCCCAGCAGTGCGAGCACACGCGCGTTCTCGATGTCCTGCAGGGGCTCGGGCACCGCGGGCATGGCCGCGAAGAACGGCGGCTCGCGAACATACGTCGAATCGGGATCCCACTCGAAGAGCGCGCCAACCGGTGCGGGCAGCTCCTGCCAGTGCTCGTCGCCGTCGAAGATGCGTGCGTACTCGCGCGCGAAGAAGTCGCGTTCGAGCGCGGTGCGCACCGCCGCGGCCACGTCGTCGCTGGACGGCCACAGGTCGCGCAGATAGACGGGGGCGCCCCGCTCGTCCTCGCCCAGCGGCTCGCTGGTGAGATCGATGTCGAGGCGGCCGGCCAGCGCGAACGCCACGACGAGCGGTGGCGACGCGAGATACGCCGCGCGCACCTGCGGGTGGATGCGCCCTTCGAAGTTGCGATTGCCGCTCAGCACGGCGGCGACCGCCAGGTCGTTCTCGTCGACGCGCCGTGCCACCGACTCGGGCAGCGGGCCGCTGTTGCCGATGCACGTGGTGCACCCGTAGCCGACGAGGTTGAAGTGCAGCGCGTTCAGCGGCTCCAGCAGCCCCGCGCGCTCCAGGTAGTCCGTGACGACGCGCGAGCCGGGCGCGAGCGACGTTTTCACGTACGCAGGCGGCGCCAGCCCGCGCAGGACCGCGTTGCGCGCGAGGAGCCCCGCCGCGACCATCACCGCGGGGTTCGACGTGTTGGTGCACGACGTTATCGCGGCGATGACCACCGACCCTCGGCGCACGGCCTCGGAGCCGTCGCCGAGGGAGGGCGCGCTGCCCGCCTCCTCCTGCCCGGCGCCTTCGTCCACCATGCGCGCCGAGCCGGCATCCGGGGCGATCTCAGTGGGGGACACGTGTGAGGCCGGGGGGGAGTCGGGGGGTGTCCCCCCGACTGGCCACACGCTGGCAAACGACTCCCAGACGCGCGACAGCGGGACGCGGTCCTGCGGCCGCTTGGGACCGGCCACGCTGGGCTCGACCGTGGCCAGATCGAGCTCGAGCATCTCGCTGAACCGGGGTGTTTCTGACGCATCGGTCCGAAACATCCCCTGCTCCTTGCAGTAGCGCTCCACGAGCTCGATGTGCGCCGCGTCGCGGCCGGTGTCGCGCAGGTACCGCAGCGTCTGCTCGTCGACAGGGAACAGCGACGCGGTGGCTCCGAACTCCGGCGACATGTTGGAGATCGTGGCCCGGTCGGGCACCGACATCGACGACAGGCCGCTGCCGCAGAACTCGACGAACTTGTTCACGACGCCGTGGCGGCGGAGCATCTCGGTGATGGTGAGCACCAGGTCCGTCGCCGTCGTACCTGCGGGCAACTGGTTGTGGAACCGCACGCCGACCACGACCGGCGTGAGCAGGAAGAGCGGCTGTCCGAGCATGCAGGCCTCCGCCTCGATGCCCCCAACTCCCCAGCCGAGCACGCCGATGCCGTTGACCATGGGCGTGTGCGAGTCCGTGCCCACCAGCGTGTCGGGCACGGCGAGACGCACCCCCTCCACATCGCGCACCTGCACCACCTGCGCCAGGTACTCGAGGTTGACCTGGTGCACGATGCCCATGCCCGGCGGCACGACGCGGAAGCCGCGGAATGCTTGCTGCGCCCAGCGCAGCAGCACGTAGCGCTCGCGATTGCGCTCGTACTCACGCGCCAGGTTGCGGTCGTACGCAGCGGCGCTGCCGAACGCATCCACCTGCACCGAGTGATCGATCACGAGGTCGACGGGTACGAGTGGATCGACGAGCATCGGATCGCCGCCTGCGCGGGCGACGGCGGAGCGCATCGCGGCGAGGTCCACAACCGATGGGACGCCGGTGAAGTCCTGGAGCAGCACGCGTGCCGGCATGAAGGGGCGCTCGCGATCGTGCTGCGGCGGGCCGCCGTCCCAGCGTGCCAGCGCCTCGACGTCACCGTCGCGCGCGAAGCCCGCCCGGGCGTGGCGCAGCACGTTCTCCAGCAGCACCTTCACCGTTACGGGGAGATGCGACGGGTCGCCGACGCCGGCTGCGGCGAGCCGCGCGAGCGAGTGGAACTCGACGCCTGCATCCAGGGGCGCCCGCGTGCCGAAGGGGTCCTGCTCTGCCATCGCCGAGGCGCGCATCTTCGCATCATGTGCACCCCCCAGAGAACGAGAAGCGGCGACGCGTCAGCTCGGCGTCGACAGCTGGGCCAGGTACGACGTCAGGTGTGTGTACGCGCCGGTCACCAGCAGCACACCGAGGGCGGCGGTGAGGACACCCCCGGCGAACGTGACCGGGCGGGCCAGCCGGGTGAGGCGACGGGGCAGCTGGGGCAGCGACGCCCAGAGCAGCGCGACGATCACAAACGGTGCTCCGAGACCGAGCGAGTAGACGGCGAGCAGCACGGCACCGGCGGCGGCGTGCGACGAGACCGCCGCCAGGGTCAGCGCGGCGGCGAGATACGGACCGACGCACGGCGTCCAGCCGACGCCGAACACGGCACCGACGACGAAGGCGCCGGCGACGCCCCGGCGCTGCAGCCGCTGCGGCAGGCGCAGCGCGTACACGCGCTCCAGCGGCGCGAAGCGCACCACTCCCATGATCACGAGGCCGAAGAGAATCACCAGCACGCCCCCGGCGATCTCGACCGCGCGCCCAGGCGCGCCCTGGGCAACGCGCCCCACACTGCCGGCGCTCAGCCCGAGCGCAATGAACACCGCTGTGAACCCAGCAACGTAGAGCAGCGAGCCGGCGAGCAGGCGGCCGCGGAAGCCAAGACGCCGGGATGGCCGGGCTTCGGTCCCTTCTGCACCCGGCGCCGACGCGAGGTCGGAAGCGCCCGCCCCCGAGACGCACGCGAGATATGCCGGGAGCAGCGGGACGGTGCACGGTGCCAGAAACGACGCGAGACCGGCGACGAACGTGGCGGCCACGGCGCCGAGGCTGAGCATCAGCCGAAGGTGAAGGTGAAGAGCTCGAACCCGGCAGGAACGGAGAGATCGATGAGGTGATAGCCGGAGGGAACGCCCGTCAGCAGCTGGTAGAGGTCCTGGCGCGGCACGGTGAACGCGGACGCGCTCAGCGCCGGCCCCGCGTTCGCGGCGGTTACCTGCTGCCCTTCGAGCATCACCGTCAAATGCAGTGCTTGGCCGCTGCTACCCGCGACCACATAGACCGCATCGGCGTGGAAATTGAGCCGCACGTGGCCGGGCGCCATCGCTTCGAGGTACTGCCCGTGGTCGGCCCACGATCCCGTGACCTGGATGGCATCGCGGTCGTGCGGTGGGCCCATATCCGCGTAACTGGTCGGCTGGCCTGCGGGTCCGTAACGTTCGCCGTCGGCGAGCATGCCGCGCTCGCTGCCGGCGTACAGCTCCGGTGTGATGTCGCCCGGCACCGCGGTGGCGCTGGGCGCCGCGGCCTGGTGCACGCTGAGCAGCGTCGCCACGGCGCTGCTGGTGGCGTCGTAGTCGCCCTCACCGAAGCTGGTGTACGCGATCCGTCCCTGCTGGTCGATGAGGTACTCGGCCGGCCAGTACTGGTTGTTGTACGCGTTCCACGTGGCCATGCTGGGGTCGACGGCCACCGGCCACGTCACCCCCAGCCGCTGCACCGCCGCGCGCACATTGCTCAGCGGCTTCTCGAAGTCGAACTCCGGTGAGTGCACGCCGACGAGCACGAACCCGTCGCGCCGGTACTCGTCGACCAGCTGGTGCAGGTGGGGGATGGTGCGGACGCAGTTGACGCACGAGAACGTCCAGAAATCGATGAGCACCACATGGCCTCGCAGCTGCGCCATCGAGAGCGGGGTGGTGTTGATCCAGCCGCTGATGCCGGTGAAATCCGGGGCAGCGGGTCGCTCGGACGCCGGGAAAACGGAGCCCGAGCTGCTCGAGGCCGCCGGTGGCGACGCAGGGTGCAGGACCGTGAGCACCACCACGGCTGCGATCGCCGCCGCCAGCGCCCCGAGGGCGATCCGGAAACGAGTCATCTCTACTCACTGTACGGGGCCAGGAAACAGACGTAGGCTTCGCTGCGATCAGTGAGGGGCGGGGGCGCTCGACCGGCAAGGCCAGATGACCTCGAGATCGACGACCGCACCGCCGCGCCACCGGCTGCAGCCGGCCGTGGAGGCGACGCCGGCTACGCCGGCCGCGGCGACCGAGCCATACCGGCCAGGCGACGCTGCCGACTTTGACCGCCTGTACCGTGCGTCGTACTCGCGGGTGCGGGCCACGCTGATGGGGATGCTGCACGACCCGGCGGCGGCGGAGGACTGCGCTCAGGAAGCGTTCGCGCGCGCCTTGCGCTCCTGGTCGCGCTGGCGCCCCGAGGCGCCGGCCGAGGCCTGGGTGCATCGCATCGCCGTCAACGTCGCGATCAGCCACCGCCGCCGGCACCGGTTTGCCGCGATCCTCCACGAGCGGCTCCGAGCCCGCGGCGATGGGCCGGAGCATGCGATCGACCGTGAGGACCTGCTGGCTGCGCTCCGGGCGCTGCCCCCGCGGCAAGCGGCGGCGGTCGTTCTCCGCCACCTCCACGGGTACACCAATCGCGAGATCGCCATCGCGCTCGGGGTGCCGGAGCGAACCGTCGCCTCGCGGCTGGCAACCGCCCGCGAGCGTCTGCAGCGCGAGCTCGGCTGGAAGGTGCGCAAGAACAAACCGGGTACATCGCCGGCCCCCCGCGTTGTTTCTGGAGATGAGGGATGACGGCGCCTTCGAGCGCTGGCTCGAGGACCGCCTCGACACCCACCTCGGGGTCCACGCCGCGGGACCGGCACCCCGGCGCCCGCGCTATCGCACGGCCCGGCCTCGCTTTGCGCTGACGCCGCTGCGGCTCGGTGTGGCGGTGGCCGCGGCGCTCGCCGCCATCGGCGGCGGTGCCGCCTATGCCGCCGGCCTGGTTCACGGACCCTCCGTGTCGCACGCCGCGAGCTCGTGCGCCGGCCGGGCGGACGCCGGCCACACGGGCTGCGTCTCGACGGCCGCGCAGGCTGCCGCCGGCTCCGGATCGGGCGGCGCGAGCGCCGCGCACCGCTCGAGCGGCACCGCCGGCTCGGCGGCCGGCGGCGGCGACACGCACGGCGATGACGTCGCCAACGCAGCGCACACCTGCCCGAAGTCGCCTCCCGGCGCGCATGGCGAGTGCGTGAGCTCCACTGCGTCGGGCGGGCGCAGCGAGCGCCACGATAGCCACAAACACTGACCCTGGCTCCGGGGGCGTCGCGTCCCGGCGCGGCGCCCCATCCCACCGTTGCCGTCGTGTGACTCTGTTAGCGTAGTTCGACGCGTCCCTGCTTCCCGGCAACGGTCGTCGACGGACAATCGAAGGCAGCAACCAGCAGAGAGGTCAGCGCGACGCGCATACACGATCCACGGCCCCGGGGCCGGCCGGTCTCCCAGCCCACACCTCGCTCAGCGCATGTGCGGGGCTCAGCGCGTGTGCGGGTGGATCGCCGCCGCGTCGTCATCGACGCCGTGCGGCCGCTGGTGGATTGCGGCGAGATGCCGGCCAAGGCGACGGTCGATCTCCCGGTCCCGGTCTCGGCGACGCTCGTCGCCGACTCCCACGACCCGCTGGTCGGCTACGTGCGTCATGGCCCGGCCACCTCGACCGCGATGGACCCGGCGACGCTGCCGCCATCGTGGCGCGAGCTCGAGCTCGTCCCCGAGGGCAACGACCGGTTCGCCGCGTGGATCACGCCAGACCGTACGGGTGCTCAGGAGTTCGCCATCGTGGCCATGCCCGACGACCACGGCGCCTGGCTGCACGACCTGCGGATCCGGGTCGACGTCGGCCAGGATGTCACCCTCGACCTCGAGGAGGGGGCGCGTATGGTCGAGGGACGCTGCGCCGGTGCGAAGGCCGCCGACCGGCGAGCGCTGGCGGCGCTGGCGGCGCAGCTCCGCTCGCGGCGCTCGCCCGGCGCGAAGTTGCAGGCGGCCGAGCGCCCGGCCGCGATGGCGCTGATGCGCCGCACCGCGGATCGCAGCCGGGCCACGGTGGCGGGGCCGTTCCCCCTGTGGGTCGAACGCGAGCGGGCGGGATTCTCCGCCTGGTACGAGATGTTCCCCAGGTCAGAAGGTGCCCGACCGCCGCAGAGCGGCACCTTCCGCACCGCGCTGGCGCGCCTCGGGCCGATAGCCGACATGGGGTTCGATGTCGTCTACCTGCCGCCGATCCACCCGATCGGCGAGGCGCACCGCAAGGGCCGCAACGGGGCCCTCGAACCGGAGCCCGGCGCGCCGGGGAGCCCGTGGGCGATCGGTGGACGCGCCGGAGGCCACACGGCGGTGCACCCGGACCTGGGCACGCTGGCGGACTTCGAGGCGTTCGTCGCCGAGACCAGGCACCGGGGGATGGAGGTGGCGCTCGACTACGCGCTCCAGGCGAGCCCGGATCACCCCTGGGTGCGCGAACATCCCGCCTGGTTCCGCCATCGCGCTGACGGCTCGGTGCGCTACGCGGAGAACCCGCCGAAGCGGTACCAGGACATCTACCCCTTCGACTTCGAGACCGACGACGCCGCGGCCCTGTGGGCTGCGCTCCGCGACGTGATGCACTTCTGGGCCGACCGCGGGGTGCGCATCTTCCGCGTCGACAACCCGCACACCAAGCCGCTTCGCTTCTGGCAGTGGCTGATCGCGGACATGCACGGCAGCCACCCCGACGTGCTCTTCCTCGCCGAGGCCTTCACGCGGCCCGCGGTGATGCAGCGTCTGGCCAAGGCGGGGTTCAGCCAGTCATACACATACTTCACATGGCGCAACGCCAAATGGGAGCTGGAGCAGTACTTGCTGGAGCTGGCTCAAACAGCGCAGGCCGACTGGTTCCGGCCCAACTTCTGGGTGAACACGCCGGATATCCTGCACGCGACGCTGCAGCGGGGCGGCCTGCCCGCGTTCCGCCTGCGCGCCGTGCTCGCGGCCATCAGCGGTCCTTCCTGGGGGATGTACAGCGGCTATGAGCTGGGTGAGAACGTCGCCGTCCGCGAGGGCAGCGAGGAGTACATGGACTCCGAGAAGTACCAGCTGAAGCAGCGGCGCTGGGACGACCCTCAGTCGCTGGCGCCGCTGATCACGCGCCTCAATGCCGTGCGCCGGCGGCACGCGCCGGCCATCGCTCAGCTGCACACGATGCGGGTGCACCACATCGAGAGCGAGCACCTGCTCTGCGTCAGCCGTTCCACGCCGGCTCGCGACGACACGCTGCTGATGGTGGTCAACCTCGATCCCTTTGCCGCGCACGACGGGTGGACATGGCTCGACCTCAACGCCCTCGGCGTTCCCGGCGACCGTCCCTTCACCGCACACGACGAGCTGAGCGGGGCGACCTTCACCTGGCAGGGTCCGGCGAATTACGTGCGCCTCGACCCGGCGTCGGCGCCGGCGCACGTGTTCCACCTGAGGGCGCGATGAACGACGACGCCATCACCGAGATGGCGCCGGCGGCGCAGATCGAGGCCTCCACAGACGCACCTGCGACAGAGCAGCGACGCTGGTTCAAGCACGCGGTGTTCTACGAGCTGCCGGTACGCGCGTTCTGCGACGCCAACGACGACGGCGTCGGCGACTTTCAGGGGCTGATCGAAAGCATCGACTACCTGCAGTGGCTTGGCGTCGACTGCATCTGGCTCCTGCCCTTCAACAAGAGCCCGATGCGCGACGGCGGCTACGACATCTCCGACCACTACGACGTGCTCCCGGAGTACGGCAGCGTCGACGACGTGCGCCGGCTGATGGAGGCGGCCCATGCACGCGGCATGCGCGTGATCATGGACATGGTGATGAACCACACCAGCGACCAGCATCCCTGGTTTCAGCAGGCGCGGTCGTCACCCGACAACCCCTACCGCGACTGGTATGTGTGGTCCGACACGAAGAACCGCTACACGGACGCACGCATCATCTTCGTCGACACGGAGACGTCCAACTGGACCTGGGACGAGCAGGCCGGCGCGTACTACTGGCATCGGTTCTTCAGCCACCAGCCGGATCTGAACTACGACAACCCGCAGGTGCGCGAGGAGATGAAGAACGTCTGCCGCTTCTGGCTGGACCTGGGCATGGACGGCTTCCGCCTCGATGCGGTGCCCTACCTCTTCGAACGCGAGAGCACGAGCTCGGAGAACCTGCCCGAGACCCACGGGTTTCTCGCCGATCTGCGCGCCACCATCGACCGCGAGTACGGTGGCGACAAGGTGCTGCTGGCCGAGGCCAACCAGTGGCCGGAGGACGTCGTCGACTACTTCGGTACGCTCGAGCGCCCCGAGTGCCACATGTGCTTCCACTTTCCGTTGATGCCGCGCATGTTCATGGGCCTGCGCCGCGAGCAGCGCTACCCCATCACCGAGATCCTCGAGCGCACGCCGACCATCCCCGAGAACTGCCAGTGGGGGCTGTTCCTGCGCAACCACGACGAGCTGACCCTGGAGATGGTCAGCGATGAAGAGCGTGACTACATGTGGCAGGAGTACGCGGCCGATCCGCGGATGAAGCTGAATCTCGGCATCCGCCGGCGCCTCGCGCCACTCCTCAACAACGGGCGGCGCCAGATGGAGCTCTTCTACGGTCTGCTGCTGTCGCTGCCGGGAGCACCGATCCTCTACTACGGGGACGAGATCGGCATGGGCGACAACGTGTACCTCGGCGACCGCGACGGGGTGCGCACACCGATGCAGTGGTCAGAGGACCGCAACGGCGGATTCAGCCGTGCCGACTTCGCGGCGCTGTACATGCCGCCGCTGATGGACCCCGTCTACGGCTTCGCCGCATGCAATGTGGCGGCGCAGCGGCGCAACGAGTCATCATTGCTGCACTGGCTGCGCCGCTTCGTCGCGGTGCGCAAGCGCTGGCCCGTATTCGGCGCTGGGACGTTCGAGGCGCTCGATGCGGCCAACCCATCGGTATTTGCATTCCTGCGTACGCTCGATGACCATGTTGTGCTGTGTGTCAACAACCTCTCTCGATTTGCCCAGCCCGTGGAGCTTGATCTGCGCCGCTTCTTCGGCCTGACGCCGGTGGAGATGATCGGGCACGTCCACTTTCCGCCGATCGGTGAGCTGCCGTACCTGCTCACGATGGCCCCGCACGGGTTCTACTGGTTCACGCTCGAACGGTTCGAGCACTGAGTCCGGCGATGCCCTCGGCGATCAGGACGGTGGATGCACTCGTGACCGAGTCGGGCCTGGACCAGGCTCTCGACGACATCGGTGCGTATGTCGTACGACAGCGCTGGTCGGGAGCCATCGGGCGCGTGGTGCGCGAGGTGAGGATTCTCGACGCGCTGCGCATCGAGGAGATCGAGACGCCGACGTTCTTCACTGTGACGCGCGTGAGCTTCGACGACGGCCTGCAGCGCGACTACGCGCTGCCGCTGGGCCACCGCCCCGTCGGCGATCCTCTGGCCGAGCGCGCGCCCG
This sequence comes from Candidatus Dormiibacterota bacterium, assembly GCA_036378495.1. Classification (GTDB taxonomy): domain Bacteria; phylum Chloroflexota; class Dormibacteria; order Aeolococcales; family Aeolococcaceae; genus JAFALX01. The sequence goes on along the minus strand of DASUWI010000103.1, from coordinate 6,094 downwards.
ACTTCATGATCGGAGGCCTGGCAGGCGACACGCCGCGCTTTCTGTACGACGCCATCGGCGACCCGGAGTACGTGCGTTGGCTGTGGCGTTCCGCGCACCGGGAGCTGCGCCTGCAGACCGCGGTGGCCGCACTGCGTTTCCGCGTGTTCGACGCTGAATCGCTGGAGCGGGACCTGGACCCGCCACTGCGCGTGCTCGGCGTCGAGCAGAGCAACACGTCGATGATTCTCGGTGAGGGGACGTTCCTCAAGCACCTGCGCCGCGTGGAGCCGGGGCCGTCCCAGGAGCTCGACATGCTGGCCGCGCTCGGTCGCGCCGGGTTCCGCCACACGGCTCCGCTGCAGGCCGCCGCGCTGTACGAGCCACCGGACGCCGCCCCCACGCCGGTGGTGCTGATCCAGCCCTTCCTGCACAACGGCACCGAGGGATGGACGCTGGCGCTCACGTCGCTGCGCATGCTGTATGCCGAGTCGGAGGATCTGGCGGTGGCGCTGGGCTCGGGTGAGCGACGCGCCGCCGTCGAGGAGCACGGAGGAGTCTTCGCGCCGGAGGCGTCGCGGCTCGGCGCCGTCGTCGCCGAGATGCACCGGGCCCTGGCCGCGCCCGATCTGGGCGACGGGTTCAGCCCGGAGCCGGTGGCGACAGGCGCTCTGCGCAGCTGGGCGGAGGAGATGACGTGCGAGCTCGATGCGCTGCTGGCTCGTCCCGACCCGGCGCTCGAGCAGTTGCGGCCACACCGTGACGAGATCGCCGCCCGCTTCGCCGCGGTGCGCAGCCTGGCGCCCACCGGCCAGCGCATCCGCATCCACGGGGACCTCCACCTGGGGCAGTCGATGCGCACGGACTCGGGCTGGATCATCCTCGACTTCGAGGGCGAGCCCGATCGCACACCGGCGCAGCGCCGTCGCAAGACCTCGCCGCTCATCGATGTCGCCGGGATGCTGCGCTCGTTCGACTACGCGGCGGCGGTTGCCCTCGCCGAGCGCATCCTTCCCCAGAGCGCCGACTGGGAGGGCATGCTCGCCTACGGCGAGGCGTGGGCGCAGGCATGCCGCGAGGCGTTCTGGGCCTCATATCTGGCGACGGCCGGCGACAGCGACCTCGTCCCCGACCCCGCAGCGGCGGCAGTGCTCCGCCGGGCCTTCGAGATGCAGAAGGCCGTGTACGAGACCTCGTACGAGCTGGGCCACAGGCCATCGTGGGCTGCGATTCCCATCCGCTTCCTGCTCCGCAGCGTGTCATGACCGAGACGATCGTGCGCGACTGGACCGCGGACGTTCGCCGGCTCGTCGCCGGCAGCCACGACCAGCCGCACGCCTTCCTCGGGGCGCACCCGGCGGGTGACCGCACGGTCGTGCGCGCGTTCCATCCGGACGCCGTCGGCATCGCCGTGGCCTACCCGGGCGGAGTCATCCCGATGGAGCGCACCGACCCCGCCGGGCTGTTCGAGGCCGAGGTGCCCGTCCCCGAGCTGCCCGGCTACCGGTTGCGCTTTCAGACCGATTCGTCGCGCTGGGAAGCCGAGGACCCCTACCGCTTCCTGCCCACCCTCGGCGAGGTGGACCTGCACCTCATCGGCGAGGGGACGCATCAGGAGCTCTGGCGGCGGCTGGGGTCGAGGGTGATCCAGCACCAGGGCGTCACCGGCACGGCCTTCGCGGTGTGGGCACCCAACGCCCGCGGCATCCACCTGGCAAGTGACGCCAACGCGTGGGACACCCGCACGTGGCCGATGCGCTCCCTCGGCATGTCCGGCGTGTGGGAGCTCTTCGTCCCCAACGTCACGGACGGCACACGCTACAAGTACCGGGTCACCCGTGCCAACGGGCAGCAGGTGCTCAAGGCGGATCCGCTGGCCCGCGCCACGGAACGGCCGCCGAGCACCGCGAGCATCGTCACGCAGTCGCACCACGAGTGGGGTGATGACGAGTGGATGCAGCGTCGCGCGCAGTGGAACCCGCAGACCTCGCCGCTCGCCGTCTACGAAGTGCACCTGGGCTCGTGGCGCCGCGGACCCGACGGCAGGACCCTCGGCTACCGCGAGATCGCACCGCTGCTGGCCGAGCACTGCCATGACCTCGGCTTCACCCACGTGGAGCTGATGCCCGTGATGGAGCACCCTTTCGGCGGCTCCTGGGGGTACCAGGTGACCGGGTACTACGCACCCACCGCGCGGTACGGCACGCCCGACGACTTCCGGTTCTTCGTCGACCACCTGCATCAGCAGGGAATCGGCGTGATCCTCGACTGGGTCCCGGCACACTTCCCCCGCGACGACTGGGCGCTGGCGCGCTTCGATGGCACCGCGCTCTACGAGCATCAGGATCCGCGCCGCGGCGAACACCCTGATTGGGGCACCTTTGTCTTCAACTACGGCCGCAACGAGGTGCGCAACTTCCTGGTGGCCAACGCCCGCTACTGGGCCGACGAATTCCACGCCGACGGGCTGCGCGTCGATGCCGTGGCGTCGATGCTCTACCTCGACTACTCGCGCCGTCCCGGCGAATGGCTGGCCAACCGCTTCGGCGGTCGCGAGAACCTCGATGCGATCGCGATGCTGCGCGAGGTCAACGACACAGTTCCGCGCGACCATCCGGGCGTGATCACCGTCGCCGAGGAGTCGACGGCGTGGCCGGGCGTGTCCCGCCCCACCGCGGCGGGCGGACTCGGCTTCAGCTTCAAGTGGAACATGGGCTGGATGCACGACACGCTCGATTACGTGTCGCAGGATCCGGTGTTCCGTCGCTATCACCATCAGAAGCTGACTTTCGGTCTGTGGTACGCGTGGTCAGAGCACTTCGTGCTACCCCTCTCCCACGACGAGGTGGTGCACGGCAAGGGTTCGCTGCTGAGGAAGATGGCGGGCGACCACTGGCAGCAGCTCGCCAACCTGCGCGCGCTCTTCGCGTGGATGTGGGCCCACCCGGGCAAGAAGCTCCTGTTCATGGGCGGCGAGCTGGCGATGCCCCAGGAGTGGGCGCACGACCGCGGGTTGCCGTGGGAGCTGCTGGCGGAGTCGGACCACGGCGGCATCCGTCTGCTGCTGCACGACCTCGGGGCGCGCTACGCGGAAACGCCTGCGCTGTTCGAGCTCGACGACCGCCCCGAGGGATTCGCGTGGATCGATGCCGGCAACGCAGACCAGAACGTCATCGCGTTTCTGCGGTCGGATTCGAGCGGCCGTCCGGGGCTCGCCTGTGTGGCCAACTTCTCGCCCGTGGTGCGCCACGGCTTCCGTGTGGGCCTGCCGCTCGCCGGTCGCTGGCGGGAGGTGGTCAACACCGACTCGCCGTACTACGGCGGCAGCGGGGTAGGCAATCTCGGGGCGGTGGAGACCGAGCCGATTGCCTGGCATGCCAGTCCCCAGTCGGCGGCGCTGACGCTGCCGCCGCTCGCCGTGATCTGGCTCTCCCCCATTGCTTAACGTCATGGAGACGCGGACAATGCGGTCATCCCTGTCGGGTGGTGAGCGCCCCGAGGCGCCCAACGCATGCGCCCTGCACCCCGTCTCTGGAACCCGACGATTGAGAAACACAGGAGAACGCCCGCACCAATGGATACCGACGCTTTCCGTGCCCGTTTGCTGAAGGAGCAGGCGCGGCTCGACGGGTTGCTCCTGGCTGCTACCCGGCTCCACGCCGGGGCACAGGAGGCCCAGGAGCGGGAGCTCTCCTCCGCTGATCAGCACCCTGCCGAGCTCGCCACTGAAACGATCGAACGTGAACTGGATCAGTCTGTGGTTCTGCACGTGCAAGCAGAGGTGGTCGAGGTGCAGAGCGCGCTGAAGCGGCTGGACGCGGGCACCTACGGTCTCTGCGAGGCGTGCGCCCAGCCCATCAGCGAGGCGCGGCTCGAGGCGATGCCCGCCGCTCGCTACTGCATCGAGGACCAGGCCAAGCTGTCGCGCAACGGGCGGCGCAACGGCTCCCGCTGATCCCGCGTCAGCACGCCGTCGTGATGGCGAAGTACGCCTGACAGGCTAGTCGATGGGGTGCGCGCTGCTCGGCTGCGCGTTGATCGAGTCGGTGTAGGCGTCGATACCTCCCGCGGCAAACGCCGCGTACGTGCTCGTGGCCGCTCCGAGCAGCGACAGCATCGTGTACAGCGTGTCGTAGTGGCCACTCCTTCGACAACTACTTCGGCACGTTCCCCAACGCAAACGGCATCCCGGCGAATATCTGCCTACCCCAAAAGGTGTCGAACAGCTGCGTCAACCTCTTCCAAATCCCGCCGGGAATCCCGGTGACCCCCTCACGAACACAACGCTGCGGTGGCGGACATCGATAACGGAAAGATGGACGGGTTCGTCAAACAGCAGCAAAAGGCGTGGCAACTGCATCCGGACGGATGCGGCCGGGGCCCCGGACTGCACCGGTGGCACCAGCCTCGGCACGGTCACGGTGGCCGGTTACGGCTCGTTCATTGCCTCTGTTCACATCCCGACCGTGAGCAGCGGCACCTACTTCGTGAGCGCGTGGGGTTCGGACCCGCTCACGTACTACGGCGTCGCGAGCACGTCGGTGAAAAAGAGCGGCACCGCGGTCGTGGCAGCCCCGGCGGGCCAGGGCGAGGCCGACGACTGACACAGCTGTCCGACGAGCGCTGATGGATCGTATCGGCTAGGCCAGTCAGCCGCTTCGCGTACGCTCAGGTGGCTGATGACGAGTGACGTGCTTCCGCCACCACCGCCACCGCCGCCTCCTTCGCCGTTCCCGCCGCCTTCGCGGCGACGGTGGTCGTGGGTCCTCGGCGGCCTGCTCGCCGTGGCGGTTGTGGCCGGGGTGCTCGTCCTGGTCCTGCACGGCTCGCCTTCGACCAACACGAACCGGCGCACGGGGTCTCACACGCCCCGAAGCACACCAAGCTCTTCCCCAGAGGGCACGCTGAGCGGGCTCGCAACCTTGCCTACACCGGCGTTCCCGCCGGGGGCGCCGGCGCCGCCGCCCGCCAATGCGTTCAACGTCACCAAATACGGCGCCGACCCATCCGGCCAGTCGGATGCGACACAGGCCATCCGCCAGGCCATCTCGGCGGCGGAGGCGGCGGGCTCGGGGCAGACGGTCTACTTCCCCGCCGGCACCTATCTCCTGGACGACAACGACGGACTCAAGACCGACTTCCGCCTGTCCGGCCCCACCGCGCCGAACATTCTCGGCGCGGGCCGTGACACCACGCGCCTCGTGGAAAAGATCGGCACGGTCGCGTACCCCGGGATCACCAAGCCGAAGACCGTGTTCGATCTGTCCGCCGTCACCGGCACGGTGTTCAGCGGCCTCACCGTCGACACAGAGACATTCAACGCGGGCGACACCATCGACGACAGCGGGGACAACACGACAATCGAGCACGCCGGCTTCCTGGGCGCCCAGAACAAGAACACCTTCACCATGCGCGTGCTCACCGTCTGCAATGCCAACCCGGGACACAACCTGTACGGGATTCACAAGAGCGGCAACGTGGTCGACGACGTGCTGCTGCGCGGCCGGGGCAAGGGCGGCAACGACGACCTCGACTTCTCCTGTCAGTGGGATGGCAAGATCTCGAACATCACCGACGTCGGCTGGGGCACGGCGGTCTACATCGACCACAACGTGAGCATCACGAACTTCGACTTCACGCCCGGGCCGGACGAGACCGATCCCCGCGGCTGGTACATCACCAACTCGGACCACATCTCGATCACCAACTTCATCACCCGCGGCCAGGGGGGCGTGATCAAGAACCCGAACCTGGGCAGCAGCGCGATCACCGTCGACCACGAGCAGATGCTGCAGCCCGGCTTCGTGCTCGAGGTCGGAGACGTGGCCGGCATGACGATCAGCAACAGCACGATCGTCCAGCTGCGCATCGACCCGGCGGTGTCGGCGAACGGCATCAGCGTCGTCAGCTCGAAGGTGGGCAGCGTGACGTGCCCGCCTGGGGGGACCATCAGCTCGCTGTCGGGGGTGACCTGCGCCTGATATAACGCCGACAGGGGTCAGAATCGCTCAGGTCTTGACCCTTGCGGGGAGACCGGCGCTCGCCTATCCGGCACGACCGACAGCGCTAGTGGCCGGCCCTCGCTCTTCGCCTGTGAGCGGTGATCGGGATCCGA
>DASUWI010000102.1:0-13347 GCA_036378495.1 Candidatus Dormiibacterota bacterium | reverse complement strand
TCGGATCCCGATCACCGCTCACAGGCGAAGAGCGAGGGCCGGCCACTAGCGCTGTCGGTCGTGCCGGATAGGCGAGCGCCGGTCTCCCCGCAAGGGTCAAGACCTGAGCGATTCTGACCCCTGTCGGCGTTATATCAGGCGTGCAGCTTGATGACCTGCTCGGGTTGCTCGGAATCCAGGCGAGAGCGGTCGATGGCGCCGTGCTGCAGGAGCGCCTCCATCTCCTCGAAGGGCAGCGGATGGCTCAGGTGGTAGCCCTGTCCGAGGGCGCAGCCCAGGTGGCGCAGCCAGCGCACCTGCTCGGCCGATTCGATGCCCTCGGCGACCACGCCGAGGCGCAACGCCGACGCCAGGCCCACGATCGCGCGTACGAAGTCGACGTTCGGCTCCTCGGAGGCCAGGTCGTCGACGAACGGCTTGGCGATCTTCAGCACGTCGACGGGGAGCTGGCGCAGATAGCTGAGTGACGAATACCCGGTGCCGAAGTCGTCGACGGCGATGCGCACGCCCGCTCGCTGCAGCGCCTCGAGCTTCACGATGCTCGTGGACGCGTCGTCGAGCAGGATGCTCTCGGTGAGCTCCAGCGTGACCGTATGGGGTCGCAGGCCGCTCTCCGCGATGATCGCCCGCACGTTCTCCACGAACAGCGGCTGCGCGAGCTGGCGGGCAGAGATGTTCACGGCGACGGTGAGCGGCGTGTTGCGCGGGTGGCGTGCCTGGAGTCGAAGCAGCGCGGCGCACGCGCGCCTCAGCACCTGATCGCCGAGCTGCAGGATCAGCCCCGACTCTTCGGCCATCGGCACGAAGTCGAGCGGCCCCACGAGCCCCCGCGTCGGATGCCGCCAGCGCACCAGCGCCTCGACGCCGGCGATCTCACCGCTGGTGAGGTCCACCACGGGCTGGTAGTGCAGAGTGAACTGATCCTGGCTGAGCGCCACCTCGAGCTCGCTGCGCAGCCGGTGACGCGTGACGATGTCGGTCTCCATGCCCGGCGCGAAGACCACCCAGCGGTTCTTGCCGGCGCCCTTGGCGGAGTACATGGCGACGTCGGCGTGGCGCATGAGGTTGCTCGCGTTGTTGCCGCCGCCCGAAGCGATCGCCACGCCCATCGACACGTGCGCGGTGACCGTCTGACCGTTCACCTCGAACGGCGCACGCAGGGAGTCGAAGATGCGCCGTGCCACCGCCTCGGCCTCCGACGGCTCGTCGAGCTCCTCCAGGAGCACGGCGAACTCATCGCCGCCCAGACGAGCGGGCGTATCCGGGCGACGCAGCGTGCCCCGGAGCCGGTCGGCGATGCCGACGAGGAGCGCGTCACCGGTCGCGTGGCCGAAGGTGTCGTTGATCCCCTTGAAGTCGTCGACGTCGATGAAGAGCACGCCGACGGAGCGGCCGGCGCGGGCGCTGCGCACGAGCGCGTTCTCGATCCGGTCCGTGAAGAGCGTGCGGTTTGCCAGGTTGGTCAACGAGTCGTGGTAGGCCTGGTGTGTGAGCTGCTCCTGGAGCTCGGTGAGCCGCGCCACCGACCGTTCCATGCGCCCGTTCTCGAGTGTGGTGCTGGTCTGCACGGCAAGGGTGCGAAACAGCTGCAGGTCGCTGCTGTCGAACGCGCGGAGGTCCTGATGACCGCCCACGATTAGCCCGCCGAGGATGCGCCGCTCGCCGCGGAGCAGCGCGACCATCGCCTCATCGATGCCCCGGCGCGACAGCATGTCCGCGGCCAGCGGTGACGAATTGGCCCGGTCGATGATGACGCCGTCCGAGTCGGCCTCGAGGACGTCGTCCAGGCGGTTCAAGTCAATCGGGTCCATAACTCGGTCGGGCTCGCCGGCGCGAACCGTGGTTCGGAAGGCCTTCTCCCCCGGTGCGGAGGGGAAGATCGTCAGCTGCGCGAGTTCCGCGCGGAACATGGTCTGCGCCCGGCGCAGGAGCTGCACCATCGCGTCACCCAGCTCCGGCCCGCCGAGCGCGTTGCCGGCGCCGCTCAGGAACTCGAGCGCCAACCGCTGCTGGCGCTCACCGACGTAGCCGCGGTACGCGGCCAGGAACCCGGCGGCGAGAACCCCGATGGGCACGAGCGCAAGCCTGTTGGAGGGGATGACGACGGCCGCCGCGACGCCCAGGCAGAGCGATGTGCCGGTGGCGGCGATGTGCGCGAGCAGCCCGGGCCGCGCCCCACTGCGCCGCGGCCGGCGGGGCAGCGACGCGGTCAGCCCGGCGCCGAGGTCGACAACCGTGGCGGTGGCGACCGCAACGGCGGCGGCGATCCAGGCCCGCCACTGCGGCACTCCCGCCGGGGCCAACGCGTGGAACACCAGTGCGCTGACGGCAACGGCGAGGGCCGCGCGCGCCACCGCGGTTGCCACGCGAACCGGTTGCCGCGGCCAGCGCACGACCGCCGCCACGGCCGAGCCGGTGGCGAAGCCGGCGAGCAGGTCGAGCGGCGGAGAGAAGAACAGGCCGACCACGAGCGGCGCCGCCCAGAGGCTGGCGGACGCCCATTCCGGCCGCATGCGAAGCCGGACTGGCCAGAGGCCCGCTGCGAGAAAGGCCGGCGCCAGCAGCCACCAGGGCACGTGCGGCGTCGCATGCACCGGCAGCCGCCACACGACCGTGGCCCAGGCGACGCCGGCAGCGATCAGCACCGCCGCCCACAACACGCGCGGCGACTGCCGCCAGACCTGTCGCCACTCCGAACCCCGCAAGCTCTCGAGCGGACTGCTGTCCGGCAGGCTCAGCGTTGGCACGACCGCGCGATCGTAGGCACGTCACTCCGGGTGTTCCGGTGACGGCTCGGTTACCGTTGATCTGCAGAGCATCGGAGGGTTGCTTGGACATGGCTGCGGAGATCCTGGTGGGGACCTGTAACTGGGCCGACCACGAGGACTTCTACCCGGACGAGCTGCAGCACGGCCGGCGCCAGCGCGAGCGACTCTCCTTCTACGCCCGCTTCTTCCCGGTGGTCGAGGTGGACACCACGTTCTACGGCGTGCCCAGGCCGAACGTTGTCGACGGGTGGGTGCAGCGCACGCCGGACGACTTCGTCTTCAACGTCAAGGCGTACCGCAGCCTCACCGGGCACGAGCGCGAGGGGCGCACACCTCGTCCACCCACCGCAGAGGAGGAACGCGACTTCCTGGCGGCCCTGGTGCCGCTGCGCGAGTCGGGCAAGCTGCGGGCCGTCCACTACCAGTTTCCGCCGTGGATGACGAATACACCGCAGGCGCGCGAGCTGCTGCTGGCGGCGCGTGAGCGCCATCCAGACGACATCGTCGCCATCGAGTTCCGCCACCGTTCCTGGTTCGACGACGGCGCCTGGCCGCGTACGGAGGACCTGCTGCGGGAGCTCGACTGTGTCTTCGTCGGCGTCGACGCGCCACAGATCGGCGCCGCCACGGCTCCTCCGCTTCTCGCGATCACGTCACCCCGCCTGTGCGTTGCGCGGTTCCACGGGCGCAACCGGCGCACCTGGTACGTCCGCGGCGCGACCAGCGGCGAACGCTTCGACTACCTGTACACGCCACAGGAGCTCGAGGCGTGGGTGCCGGCGATACGAGCGGCACGGGAGCAGAACGTCCCGGTGCACGCGCTGTTCAACAACAATCGCAGCAACTACGCCGTGGTCAATGCGTTCGACCTGGCCGCCATCCTTGGTGACCCGCTGCCGCGGCCGCCGCAGTCGATCGTCGACGCGATTCGGCTGCGAGACGGCCGCGACCCTGACTGGCTGAAAGCGGCACCCGACGCGCCGCCCGTGGTGGCAGCGCCACCGTCAGGGGAGCCCGAGCCGGAGCGTCAGCTGCGTCTGTCGCTCTGAGACGGGGTCGCGGGGCGCCCAGTCCCAACCGGGCCGGACGGCGGTGATCCACCTTCCGTAGCGGTCACGTTTGGGGGAGAATAGCCTTGGAGCGATCGACTGCCCGGCAGCAGGTGCTGCGCTCGCAGGCCAGCGCCCCCGGCTAACCACTCCCGGCGCGTAGCCGGCTTTCCCTGGAGGTAGCGCGATGGCCATGGCGTCCTCCCGACGCAGTGACCGGGGCCGCCGCCCCGCGCCCAGCGGACTCGTCATGCGCAACGACGCCGGTTCCCATGAGGTGACAGTGGAGCGCGCCCTCAACCAATGGGCGGTCACGGTGACCTCGCTGGCCGACGGGCGGATGATCACCCAGGACTTCTTCTCGCGGCGCTGGGAAGCCGTCGCCCGCGCCGAGGACTTCCTCCGGCTGCTCAACCGGAGCGAGCCGCCACCAGGCTGGTAGGCGCCCGGGCGGCGCACGCGACCAGCGTCCTGGCGCGCGCGCTCAAGCCCGTCGTCCCCGTCCCTCCCCTCCGGCGCCCGCTGTCAATGTGACCCGCCGCTTGCATCCCATCCTGTCCGCTTCAGACCCGCGCTCGCCACAGCGAAGCGTCAGTCGCTTCAAGGTGCCTGAGCGGCGCAAGCATAGCCACGAGGCTTGTGGCCACGTAAGTGTCGCGGACCTTTAGCTGCAGGCTGGAGGTCGCCGAGCCCACCAGGCGGACGGCGCGCGACCCAACGCCGGGTGCGCGCGCTCATCGCCCGGGTCTCCAGCCGTCCCTGTCTCTTCCGACTGCACGCGACGCGCTGGGCGCCAACTGCTCTCAGGCCGCGTGATCGCGGCGAGCATACCCGCGGTGCTGTCCGCGCGTAAGTGCCTGCGACAGCTAGCCCCAAACAGGTCGAACGCGGGTCACATCGCGCTCCGCCGCGCTCTCAGCGCAACGCGCCCTCCAGCGAGAGCAGGAACCGCTTGCGATCCAGCCCGCCGCCGTAGCCGCCGAGCGCGCCACCGGTGCGCAGAACGCGGTGGCAGGGGATGACGACCGGGATCGGGTTGGCGCCGACAGCGTTGCCCACGGCGCGGGCGGCGCGCGGAGAGCCGACCTGGCGCGCTAGCTCCGAGTAGCTGGCGCACGACCCATACGGGATCGCCGCGGTGCGCTCCAGCACACGCCGCACGAACGGTCCGAGCAGCTCGCGGTCGAGCGTGAGGTCGAACTCGTGGAGCCGCCGGCTGAAGTAGCGGTCGAGCTGGCGGCGCACCTCGTGCAGGCGCCCTGGCAGCTCCAGCAGCCGGGGCGAGAGTGTGCCGGAGAGCCTGATCAGGGCCTCCTCAACCTCCTCGGCGAAGGCGATGCGCACCAGCCCCGCAGGCGTCGCCGCCAGGAGCAGCGTGCCGATCGGCGTGTCCATGGTGGTGTAGGCAACCTCGACGAGCCCTTCGCGCTCCGCACGGCGGCGGAACTGCTCGAGGCTGCGCTCGAGGACTCCGTCCGCGACCGTCATCGCATCGACCTCCGCAGCTTTTTGACGCCCTCGTGCACGTTGCGCCGCGCCGCATCCTGCGACGTCGACATCGCGCCGGCGATGTCCTCATACGAGCGGTCCTCGACGAATCGCATGCCGACTGCGCGGCGCTGCTTGGCCGGCAGCCGCGCCACCAGCTCCCACAGGTCGGTATCCGGTCCGGTCCCGTCCGTTGGGGCGGCGGGCACCTCCAGCTCCTCGACCGGCAGCGGGCGCCGGGCCGAAGCCCTGCCGTTGTCGACCACCTTGTTGCGCGCAATGGTCATGAGCCAGCCCCGCAGGTTGGTTCCGTGCTGCAGGTCCGGGTACGCCCGTAACGCCGCAAGCATCGTCTCCTGGAAGCAATCCTCGGCTTCGACGCCCGCCGCCCTGGTGAGGAACCGCAGCACCGCCGCCGCGTGCTCGGCCAGCACCCATTCGAAGGGCGGCAGCGACAACTGGCGCGTGCGGCTCGCACTCATGGTCGGCATCACCTGTTGAACGCGGCGGCGGCCCTCGCTGTGAGAGCGCCCTCAGCCGGCGGCCGGCTCTTCCGCGGGGCGCGGCGCGGCAGGGAAGCTGACCGTCGCCTCGACGCGGGTCCGGTTGCGCCAGAGCGTCAGGGCCATGGTGTCCCCGGGACGCCGCAAGGACACCGCGCGGCGGAACTGGTCGGCGCCGCCGTTGATTGTGTACGGGCCGATGTCGGTGATCAGGTCGCCGGCCAGGATCCCCGCGGCCTCGGCCGGCGACCCCTCCTTGACCGACCCGACCTCGACCCCGTACGTCGAGGGCAGCCCCTTGTCGGCTGCGACCTCCCGCGTCACGCTGCGCACGGCCGCACCGAACGAGACGCCCGGCTCCTCCTCTGCGGAGCGGGGCAGAAAGCGCGCCAGCTGCACCGGGTCGTGTCCGACGAGGAGACGGTCGCCGACCTGCACGACGGGCGTGGTCACGCGGCCCAGCCGGCCGAAGAGGATGGCAGTCGCGGACGGGTCGGTCAGGACGTCGCGAGTGGTGTAGGGAACGCCCCGCTGATCGAGGTATCGCAGCGTGGCCTCGCTGCCAGGGTCGCCCGGCTTGACGAAAACGGTGACCTGATCCGCCATGACGTCATTCGTTGACGGCTTCCGGCGGCGGCGGCACCACAGCTGGGCCGCTGATCAACTCACCGGGCAGCACGATCGGCTGGACCGGGGCGGGTGCGGCGCCGTTGGCGCCCTCCGGCACAGGCTCGACGGCGGGTGCACCGCCCGGGGTGGGTGGCGGACCCCCCTGCCGGCGGCGGCGGCGGCGGCGCCGGCGGCGCGACGGTCCCTCCGGACGCGGACCCCCGTCTCCGCTGGGCGCGCCGGCTGCGGCGGGCTGCTCACCGTTCCCGGCAGCAGCTGCGACCTCGGCCCCACCCCCGCGCCGGCCGCGGCGACGCCTGCGGCGGCGGCGGCGCGCCGGCTCGCCGCCGGGCTCACCCTGAGCCGCCTCGTCACCCTCCTGGCGGCCGCCGCCACGGCGGCGCGCCGGTGGCTGCACCAGCTCCATCGCCGAGAGCCAGCCGCCCGTGGATCGAGCCGCCTCCACCAGCTGCCCGTACATCGACTCCTCGCCGCTGCGCAGCGTGGCGCTGTCTCCGATGCACGCGACCAGCCGCTTGGCGCGCGAGATGGCGACGTTCAGCCTGTTGGGCACGCGCAGAAAGCCGATGCGGCCCCGCTCGTTGGAGCGCACCAGCGAGATGACGACGATGTCCTCCTCGCGGCCCTCGAACGAGTCGACGGTGTCGATCTTCACCGACCGCTTGAAGCGGCGCCGCCCCAGCGCCTGGCGCAAGCGCTCGACCTGCTCGGCGTACATGGCGATCACCGCCATCGACAGCTCGCGCGGGCAGCGCTCGTCGAGGATGCGCACCGCCTGCGCAGCCACCTTCACCTCGGCCTCGTTGCGCAGCGCGCCGCCCGGACCGCGGCGCTCGCGGCCTCCGCGCATGCCTTCGGTGTCGACGAAGTGCAGCGCGACCGGGAACGGCTTTCGCGTGACGTAGGAGTATTCGCACACCTCGGTGGCGTTCTGCAGCTGGCCGTCGTACGACGCCGCCGACACGTACGCGGCGATGTCCGGATGCATGCGGTGCTGGATGGTCAGCAGGCAGCGCGCGGGCTCGGGGAGCCCACCGTCCCAGCACTGCTCGAACAGGCTGCGGTTGACCAGATCCTCGAGCGCCGGATCCACCTCGACGATGCCGTAGAGGGCGTCATCCTCCACCGGGGGCAGCTGCTTGTGGTCGCCCACCAGGGCCATCGCCGCACCGAGGCGCAGCGCGGGCAGCGCCTCGTCCGCGCGTGCCTTGTTGGCCTCATCGAGGATCACGATGTCGAAGTTCATGTCAGTGATGGCGGAAGTTGCCGCCGTCGCGCAGGTGGCGAAGTAGCAGTTGGCCTCGAGCAGGCGGGGGTCGTCCTCGTCGTCGACGCGGTAGCGGTCGACCGCCGGATGCACGCGCTCGGCCCGTGCCACGCGCACGGCGCGCATGCCTGGCGTGCCCGCGAGCCGTTCCAGCGCGTTGTCCACCGCCAGGTTGGAGTGCGACGTCATGAGGATGCGCTCCTCGGGATTGCGCGCCAGCCGCCGCTTGATCGCCTCCACGATGACCGTCGTCTTTCCGGTGCCGGGAGGGCCCTGGATGAACACCGCCTCACCGGCGGCGAGGCCGCTCACCAGCGCCACCGCACGGTTCTGCGGTGGGTTGGCAATCATCCCCGGGGTCAACCAGCCCGCCTCCCCGGCCGGCTCAGCAAACGCCGGCGCAACGATGAGCTCGGGCGCGACCAGCAGCTGCGAGAGCAGGCCGACACCGAAGTCACGCGTGGCGATGGCGGCCAGCACCGAGCGCTTCGCCTGATACAGCGCCTTGTTGAACGACGGGGTGATGGTGCCCTCGCTGCCCGCGTGCTCGAAGGTGCGCGTCACCACCTCGACGATGTGCCGCGCGTGGTCGATGCGCGAGACACGGCCGACAAAGTTGGGTTCGTCCTCGGGCTCGACCAGCACCGCGGCGTCGGCCGCCAGGTTGATCGAGTCCTCGGGAGCGACTGTGAACTCGACCTTGCCGACCTCCGGCTGCTTGAAGTCCATCGGGGTGAACTCCCTGCCGCATGACGGGCAGCGCTCGTGCGTGTCCGGGCGCCACAGCGCTCTGCAGTTGCGGCAGCGCCAGTATTCGCGCGCCGACATGAACCGCGTGCGCTGCGTCTGCGCGCGCTGCTTCTCGGCACGCTCCAAGCTCTCGACGAGCTTGAGCGTGGCGTACAGCTGGTCGGACTTGGCGGCTCGCTGCGTTGCCTCACGCCAGTCGAGCAGGCGGTACGTGTCGCTGCTCGTGCCGTTGGCAGCGGTCACGACGGCGCCGCGGGCCGTGATGGTGAGCAGCTTGGTGGCGTCGAGCGTGCTTTGCGCAGGACGGATCGACACCACGCGCAGACCCAGGTGGTCGCCCTCATCGCCGTCGCCGCTCTGCGCCACCGTCTGCAGGGTGAGGTCGGGGAGATCGAGGCGGATCTGCGGCGGGACGTCGTCGCTGAACGACACGCTGACGTGGCCGACTTCGGCGAGGCGCTCGGCGAAGACGGAACGCGGGTCGGAGCCAGGGTGTGAGCCGTTGGCCCACGCCTCCAGGACAACCATGGCGTCGCTGCCGTCGGGCACGATCAGGTGCAAGCGATCGAGCGCGAGGTCTGGTGCGATCAGCTTGGAAACAACCTCGACAGCCGGGCGATGCACGCAGCCGGCATAACCGCTGATAACCGGGATGGATTCGGGCGGTGCAATCTTTGCGCGCGGGGCGGCTACGAGCCGTCTACCGCCGGGCTGCCCGAAGGCTCCCGCCTGCATGTGACTATACCCGATCCGCCGGGACGATCAAGCGCCTTCCCGCGCAGAGCGCCGATTGCGATCGCCTACGACGGTACGATGCTGTTGTGACAGAGGGCGCTCCTGCAGTCGATCTCAGCGGGCTCCACGGCGAGCTCGACCGGCTCAAGGCGTCGCTGTGCCGCTGTCAGCACGAGGGCACGTGCATCGCCTGCCGCGGGTTCGAGGTGATCCGCCAGCAGGTGCAGGTGGTGGTCGCCGCCGCGTCGCAGCCTGTGCTGATGCAGGTTGCCCAGGAGGTCGCCATCCGTGACCTGATGACGCAGCTGGGCGGTCTGCAGGAGAAGCTCGCCGAGGACCCGCAGCTGCAGGAGCTCATGAGCCGGCTGTTCGAACGCGTCCAGGACGATCTCGGCGGCCCCGAGAACCTGCAGAAGATGCTCGGCGGCTTCTTTGGCGGCGAGGGCTTTCCGGGAACCTCCGGTGACAGCGAGATCCCGCCCGACGATCGCCCCACACGCCAGGATGGGCCGGATCCGCCCGGCGGCGCCAGCTGATTCGGGGCCGATGACCAGCCGCCTGCGCCGCTCTGTTCTTGCTGTTCCTGGCAGCAACCCACGGATGATGGAGAAGGCCGCGGCCAGCGAGGCGGACGAGGTGTTCCTCGACCTCGAGGACGCCTGTGCGCCGCTGGAGAAGCCGGCGGCGCGCGCCAAGGTGGTGGAGGCGCTGCGCGCCCACGACTGGTCGGGCAAGACCCGGGTCGTCCGCATCAACCAGGTGACGAGCCGCTTCGCGTTCGATGACATCCGCGAGGTGGTGACGGGCGCGGGCGACGTGCTCGACTGCGTGATGGTGCCCAAGGTGCGCAACGCCGGAGACGTTGCCTTTGTCGACCGTGCGCTGCTCCAGCTGGAGCAGGCGCTCGACCTGCCGCCGGGGCGCATCGGCATCGAGGCGCAGATCGAGGACGCGATGGGCCTGATGAACGCGGACGAGATCGCGTTCTCCAGCACCCGCCTGGAGACGCTGACGTACGGCCCCGCCGACTTCTCGGCGTCGATGCAGCTGCCCGCGCTCACCGTGGGCAATACGTACTCGTACCCCGGCGACATCTTCCACTACGTGCTCTTCAGGCTGGCTGTGGCCGCCCGCGCGGCGGGCATCCAGGTGATCGACGGACCCTACCTGCTGATCCGCGACGTCGACGGCTTTCGCGAGGCGGCGTCGCGCGCGGCGGCGCTCGGCTACGACGGCAAATGGGTGCTGCACCCAGGGCAGATCGGCCCCGCGAACGAGGTGTTCACCCCGTCGCAGGCCGACTTTGACAAGTCGGCGCGCATCCTCGAGGCATATCGTCAGGCGACGGACGTGGACCGCCGCGGCGCGGTGATGCTCGGCGACGAGATGATCGACGAGGCCTCGCGCAAGATGGCGGAGCAGTTCTACACGCGCGGCTCAGCCGCCGGGCTGCGACCGTCGCCGCACGAGGACGACACCCAGGCCGCGAGCTGAAGACCGCGCCCGGTCACGCCGGCTCGAGCGGGTCGATCCCGGTGCGAATCACCGACTCGCAGCGGTCGCGCGCCAGGCGGATCGCACCGGGGTCGATGTCCGCACCGACGAATGTGCAGCCGCGGCGCAGCGCGGCGACGGCGCTCGAGCCACTGCCCGCGAAGGGGTCGCACACCACCTCGCCGGCGGCGGCGCTGGCGCCGAGCATCAGGTCGAACAGCGCCACCGGTTTCTGCGCCGGATAGGCCGCGCGACGCACCCGGCGCACCGCCCAGACATCGGGCAGATCACGCCGGGACACCGGACGCCTCCCCTTGCTGGCGAACACGATCTGCTCGTGCCGGCGCCGGAAGTGATGGCCCATGCCGAGAGCGACCTTGTCCCAGACGATGAGCCCCTTCACGTCGAACTGCTCGCGCACCAGCGCGCCCAGCGAGAGCAGCGAGTAGCTGTCGAACATGATGTAGATGTGGCGGTTGTTGCGCAGCACCCGCCGGCATTCTGCGAGGAACACGCGGTACGTTTCGGGGTCGTCGTGAAACTCACGAAACCAGCGCGCGTTGCCCGGCTTGCCGTAGTGGCCGACGATCCGTCCATGCCCGAATCGCATGTGCTGGTTCATGCCGGAGTACGCGGGGTCGGTGACTATCAGGTCGACGCTCTCGTCGGCGAGGCTCCGCAGAAAGGCGATGCAGTCCTGCTCGATGAACTCGCAGCCCGGCGCGCCCGACGGCTGGATGGCGGCCTCGGCCATGGCGCTCACCGAGGTGCTCCGCCGAACGCCCGTTCGCGCATGACCGGACTATAGCGGGCTGACAGCCGTCGCGGCACGCTGCCGGTTGCGCTGCGTGCGAGTGGCCCAGGTGCGCGCCACGTCGATGGGTAGACTGCCAAGCAGATGGCACTCGACATGACCACGGAGCAGCGCGAGATCGTCGGCATGGTGCGCGACTTCGTGGAGCGCGAGATCATCCCGGTCGCGCATCAGCTGGACCACGACGACGTCTATCCCGACGGCATCGTGAAACAGATGAAGCAGCTGGGCTTCTTCGGCTTCGCCATCTCTGAGGCGTACGGTGGCGCCGGGCTCGACTACGCGACGTACGCCATGGTGTGCGAAGAGATCGCGCGCGGCTGGATGTCGATCACCGGCATCATCAACACGCACTTCATCGTCTCGTATCTCGTCGAGCAGTTCGGCACCGACGAGCAGAAGCAGCGCTTCCTGCCGCGCATGGCGACGGGCGAGTACCACGGCGGTTTCTCGATGAGCGAGCCCAACTGCGGCTCCGATGTGCAGGCGATCCAGACACGCGCCATTCGCGACAACGGCGAGTACGTGATCAACGGAACCAAGATGTGGGCCACCAACGGCGATCACTCGACGGTGGTGGCCACGCTCGTGAAGACCGACCCCGCCGCGCGACCGGCACATCGCGGCATGTCCTGCATCCTCGCGGAGAAGCAGTACAGCGGTTTCTACTCGTCGCGAAAGATCGAGAAGCTCGGCTACAAGGGCGTCGAGACCACCGAGCTCGTGTTCGAGAACAACCGCCAGCCCGCGGCCAACGTGCTCGGCGGCGCCGAGGGCCACGGGTTCAAGCAGATGATGGCCGCAATCGAGGTGGGACGCGTCAACGTCGCGGCGCGCGGCGTGGGTGTGGCTCAGCGGGCGCTCGAGCTATCGATCGACTATGCGCAGCAGCGCCAGGCGTTCGGGCAGCCCATCGCAAACTTCGAGGCGATCCAGTTCAAGCTCGCCGACATGGCGACGAAGATCGAGGCCGCGCGGTTGCTCACCAACTTCGCGGCTCGCAAGAAGGACGCCGGTGAGCGCGCCGACGTGGAGTGCGGCATGGCCAAGCTGTTCGCCACCGAGACGTGTTTCGAGGCGGTGCAGGAGGCCATGCGCGTGCACGGTGGCTACGGGTTCTCCAAGGAATATCAGGTCGAACGTCTCTATCGCGACGCGCCGATGCTCGTCATCGGTGAGGGCACCAACGAGATTCAACGGTTGATCATCGCCAAGGGTCTGCTGGAGCGTTACAAGCTCAAGGGGTAGCCGCTTGCAGTAGAGCCGGCTTTTCCCTACGCTCTCGCATCGTGAGGAAGAGGGAGCCTCGCATTGGGGGATGGCGCGCGGCCGGTGCGAGCGCGATTGCGCTGTTTGGCGTGTGGCTCTCCGCCGTCACGGCCGCCGCGGCGACGGTGAACCTCTCGTTCTCGAGCAGCTCCGCATCTCCGGTGCACGTTGTGGTTGGTGACGTCATCAACGCCAGCGTTCCGCCGGCTCCGCCTCCGCCCCCTGGCTGGACGGTCAAGGGCTCGCTGGAGGCGCCGATCCCCACGTCCTCGGACAGCTCGATCCTGCCGAGCGTCAGTGCGGGGTATGACTCGTTCGGAACCGCCCATGCAACGTTCCGGGCGGCCCGCGCCGGCACCGCAACGATCGATCTCCTCTCGGCCGCACCCGAGGAGTGCCAGCAGCTCACCTCAACCTCAACGTCCACCGTGACCTCGACGGCAACCTCGAGCTCGACCACGTCGACGACGACGGCGACCACGACCACGACCAACCCACTCCTCGAGTGCGGCGAGTCGGCGGTCGCGGCCCTGCGCTTCACGATCGATGTGAGCGCAGCCGGCACGCTGGGGACGTCGAC
>DASUWI010000101.1:0-15658 GCA_036378495.1 Candidatus Dormiibacterota bacterium | reverse complement strand
CGGAGGCCGTTCCCGCCATGGCCTCGCTGCTGCGCGACCGCGGCGGCGCGGGATGGCGCTGGCGGACATGGTGGTCGGCTTCTGCGGCGGTGATCCTCGTGGTCGCGGCAGCCGCCGCCGGATTCCTCGCCGCCTCGAGCTACGCCACGCTGGCGCTGGTCGCGGCTGGCGCGGGCGTCGCCGTCGCCGGCGTGCTCGCGTACGCGGGTCACACGCGGCTCAGGGGTCTCTCCCCGGCGGCGGACCGCCTCCGCGCCTTCGGCCGGGGGCTCGGGCTCGACGACGCCTCGCTCGAGCTGCTGGCAGACCGCCTGCCCACGCTGGCGGCGCTGCAGGCGGCCCTCTACAAGGAGCAGGCGCGCGTGGAGAGTCGCAAGGCCGAGTCGGCGGCGCTCCATGCCACGGCGGCGGCCCTCGCCGAGCGCTGCGTGGCGCTCGCAGCGGCCACCACGGGCGCCGCCCCAGAACAGATTCGCGCCGGTCCCACCCAGGCTCTCCTGCGCCAGGCGCGAGCCGCGCTGGCGGACCTCGGCGAGCTGGGCGCGCTGCACAAGCGCCGTAGTGAGCTCGAGAACGAGGATCGCGAGCTGGGGTCGAAGGAGGAAACGCTCTCAGCGCTCGAGGAGGAGGCGAACCACCGCGCCGACGCCGTGGTCAGCCTCGAGCAGCGTCTGGTTCAGCTGCTCTCGGGCGCCGGCATGGCGCCCGGCGCGAGCCCCGCTGCATCGGTGACCGCCCTTCGGCAGGCATGCGAATCGCGGCGGCGGCATGACGCCGCGGTGTCCGCGCTCAACGAGGTCCATCGCCGGGTCTGGGCAATCGGCAAAGAAGCCGACCTGCAAAGGCTGCTTCAGCAACTTTGGGAGGAGCTGCTTCGCCGCGGCGACGATGACACCGAGGCGGAGCGCGTTCCCCTCGGTGCGGCCGAGCTGCAGGAGCTCGAGCGCGAGGCGGAGCACGCACGCCAGACGGCCACGGCTGCGGGCGAGCAGGCGCGTGACCTGCGCGCCCGGCTCGCCGCAGTGCTCGAGAACCTCCCCGACCTTGCCGACCTGGAGGACGAGCGCGACGCCGCCGCGGCCGAGCGTCTGGAGGCGCTGCATCGCCGTGACGCTCTCGAGCGGGCGATCCAGCTGATCGAGCAGGCGTCGCGCCGGACGCACCGCGATCTGGCGCCGCAGCTGGCCTCTGGGATCGCCAAGCGGCTGGCGTTGCTCACCGACGACCGCTATCAGGCGGTGAACGTCGACACGGAGCACTTCGCCGTATCGCTCCTCAGTGACGAGCGCCCCGACATGCTTCCGCTGGAGCACGCCTCTCACGGCACACGCGATCAGGTGTCGCTGCTGCTCCGCATCGCGCTGGCCGAGACGCTCAGCGCCGGCATCGAGCCGCTGCCGCTGCTGCTCGACGAGCCGCTGCTCACCGCCGACCCGCGCCGCCGCGAGGCGATGCTCCGTTTCGTGCAGCAGCTCTCAACGGGGCACCAGGTGGTGCTCACGGCCGCGGACCCGCGTGTCGCCACCATGCTGCGCGACATCGCCGGCGCCACCGCGATGTCGGTCATCCAGCTCGGCGACACCGAACCCGTCATCGAGGCGCACGGCCGCTCCGAGCGCCGGGTGCGCGTCCTGCCCGCCGGCGACCTGATCCGCTCAACGGCCGGCTGAGAGGGTCACCGTCACAGTCGACCCGGTGAGCCGAGCGAAACGTGCTACGCGTCGGCCGCGGCCGGGTAGGACGTGGCACGGGTGACGTCGTGGGGGGACGCCGACCGAACCCGCAGAGCAGCGGCCATGCCGCTGGCAAGCGGTGAGGGAGGAGGGGCCCCACGACGGCAGGCCCCGTGACCAGCAGTGCCTACAGCAGGCCGGCGATGCGCACCAGTCCCTGCAGCTCGGAGACGTCGTCGTCGGTGAAGAGCGGGATGCGCGAGACCGGCACGTCGCCGAGCCGGTGGAGCCGAGCGAGCTGGCGCGCATCGCGGTCGGCAAGTGTGTGGAACGTGTTGTACACGGCGCCGACTGAATGCGCGGTGTCGGCAGCGACCTTGTGCCCGAGCTCGTGCGTGAGCCAGGTGGCCACGCCGCCGTCCTCCTCGAGCACCGTGGCCGCCTGCACCGCACCCTGGTCGCGCAGCTGATCGGGGAGCACGCGATTCACCACGATGCCGCGCAGCGGCATCGTGAACTCGTGCAGCTTGGTGGCGAAGAACTCGGCCTCCCGAAATGGAGCCGGGTCCAGGCTGGTCACGACGACGAAGCCCACCGCGGGGCTGCGCAGCAACCGGTAGACGTCGCGTGCGCGACGCTGCACGCCGCCATACAGCTGCTGCAGCTGCCGCACGAAATCGCCAACCTCGGCAAGAACCTCGCCGCCGAGCAACCGGTCGGCCAGCCGCAGAAACGGTGCGGCGGCGAAGTTCATCGCCCGCAACCCCAGCCCTGACGGCCCGGCGAGCCAGGAGAGCAGCCGGGCGCCGACGTAGTCGGAGAGCCGGTTGGGTGCCTCCAGGAAGTCAAGCGCGTTGCGCGACGGTGGCGTGTCCACGATGAGGCAGTCGTACTCACCCTCCTGGTGCAGCTCGTACAGCGTGTCCATCGCGGCGTACTCTTGCGAGCCGACGAACGCGTCGCTGATCTGCTGGTAGAAGCGGTTGCGCAGGATGCGCTCGGCGGTGCGCGCATCCGGTGCGTAGCGCTCGATCAATCG
Organism: Candidatus Dormiibacterota bacterium; assembly: GCA_036378495.1. GTDB lineage: Bacteria > Chloroflexota > Dormibacteria > Aeolococcales > Aeolococcaceae > JAFALX01. The sequence goes on along the minus strand of DASUWI010000101.1, from coordinate 12,946 downwards.
ATCCCAGGCCGACTTCATGTCAAGGGTGGCGGCAACGACGTGGCCGCGCGGGGGCAGCCCGGCGGAGCGCAGCTTCGACCGTGGAATCTCGACGGGGTCTGCGCCCAGCCCCTTCATGCCGAGGGCTGTGGCGAGGCGCTTGGCCGGATCGACGGTGAGGACGAGCACCCGCTTGTCGCCGGCGGCCGCGACCGCCATCGCCAGTGCCGCGCTGATCGTGGTCTTGCCCACGCCACCGCTTCCCGCGCACACGATCACCTCGAGCTGCCGCAGTCTCGAGCCCATCTCAAACACCGTGACGCCGTGCGGCCCGGTGCCACGCCGCTCGTTCGCCCGCCGCTCCACGGCGCTCACGCCATCCGCGCCGCCAGCTCGTCGGCCACGTGGCGAGTGGTGGCGAGCCCGGGGCGTGCGACGGTGAGCGGCACGTCGACGACGGGACACTGCAGGCCGGCGGCGAGCTCGCCCCCGCGCACGCGGCCGGTCTGGTGCAGATTGGCGGCGAGGTCGAGGGCAGTGGCCAGCGGTTCAGGATCGCCGCCGAGCCGCTCCACCACGGCCGCCCGATGCGCATCGTCGCTCATCTCCGCCGCCAGACGCCGCTGCGCCGCTGTGACCGGAGCGGTGACCATGCGGTTGAGCAGGCAGGCATCGACGGCGATGCCGGCCTCCTCTTTGAGTCGCTTGTTGAGCTCGATCGCCTCGACCACCGCCATCTCCTCCGGCAGCGCACAGATCACCACGGTGCTGCGCCCGTGGTCGCGCACCAACTCGTCGATCCACTCCACCTGACCGTGAATCAGCCCGCCGCGCACCAGCGTCAGCATGTTGTGCGCCGCGGTGAGATGCGCGACGAGGTGCCCGCTGGCGGCGCTGTCGACGACGATGAGGTCCCACAACGGCCGGCCGTTCTTCTGCCGCCGGCGCTGCTCGTACGCGATCTTGCCCACGACGAGCATGTCGCGCGGACCGGGCACACCGGTGGCGATGAAGTCGAACACATGCGCCAGCGGTGTGAGCCTGGCGAAGCGCGGCACCTTGAAATAGATGTGGAGGTACTCCTGAAACGTCTCCTCGGGCTGCAGGCGGAGTGAGGAGACGCCCGGTTGCACCGTGCGCGGTTCAAAGCCCGTGGGATGAGAGCCGAGAGCGCTGGCGAGGTCGCCCTTGGCGTCGACATCGACGGCGAGCACGTGCTTGCCGGCGCGCGCGCCCAGCAGTGCGAGCGCCGCCGCCATCGTGCTCTTCCCGGTCCCTCCCTTGCCGCCCACGAAGATGACGCGGCGGCGCAGCAACCGGTCGAGCAAGCCCGCCGCGCTTGAAGGAGCGCGGCTACGCGCCGGCGACAGCCTCGAGCACCTCCGCGGCGTGCCCCGGCGCCTTCACGGCACGCCACTCGCGCTCGATGGCGCCGTCGGGGCCGATCAGGAACGTACTGCGCTGCACCCCCTGGTACGAGCGTCCCATGTACGTCTTCTCCACCCACAGGTTGAGCGCGTCGATCAGGACATGGTCGGGGTCACTCACCAGCGGAATGCCCAGCGAGCACTTGGTGATGAACTTCTCGTGGCTGCGCTCCGAATCCGGAGACACACCGAACACCGCAACGTCGTGCGCCCGGAACTGTGACGCGAGAGCGGTGAACTCCTGGCTCTCGAGGGTGCAGCCCGGCGTGTCGTCCTTGGGATAGAAGTAGAGGATCGTGCGGTGGCCGTGCAGCGCATCGCTGGTGAGCCGGCCCCCGCCGCTTGTCGCCAGGTCGAAACGCGGCAGCGCGGTGCTCTGTGCCATGCCGTACAGCTCCCAAGGTGTGCCTGACCCGACCCCCCGATTCCAGTCTAGGCAAGTGGCCGCCCTCCCTATACTCGCGATCGATGTCCGCGTCCGAGCCGCCCCCGGCCGGCGGCTCCCGCATCAGCCCGATCCCGATCCTGCTCCGTTTTGTCTCCTGCGGGCTGCTGGCACTTGCCTTCGGCCTGATCTGGCGTCTCACGCTGGCGCCGCCTCGAGTCGGGCTGGCGAGCGCGTTCGCCGGCATCTTCTTTCTGCTGCTGGGATTCATCATCGGCGGCCTGCTCTGGTACTTCCGCGACGCGCGTGTGCGCCAGCGGACTCCGGAGCGCATCCCCGACGAACGGCTCGTGTTCTCCTTCGTCGTGTTCGCCATGATGCCGTTCGCCGTCCTCATCGTCGTGGGCGCGGTCTGGCTGCTGGCGCTGATCATCGGCCACGCGTAGGGGAGCGTCGCCCGGCGTGGCGTCAGTTCATGAAGGCGCGCAGACGGCCGGCGATCTCCTCGAGAGTGGATCGATCAGACACGTCGTCGGGCACCGTGTCGAGATAGAAACGGATGTCGCCGAGCGCCTCCGTGGAACGTCCGAGGCGCCACAGGAGCAGTCCGCGATCGCGCCGCTCGATAGGGTCCTCGGGAAGCAGGTCGACGCACCGATCCGCGGCGCGCATCGCCAGCGGCCAGTCCTCACGCAGGGTGTGGCAGCCGCGCAGGTTGCGCGACATGCGCACCAGCATGTCGCATGTCGTCGCAGTGGCCAGCCAGCGTGGCTCGAGCTCGGCGAGGTGCTCACCGGTGGCAGCCGACACCAGCTCGCGCGCGCTCTCGTCGTCGAGCGGCTGGCCGTCGTCGGTGGTGTCGAAGAGCAGGCTCTGCACACGGACCAGGAAGTGCCCGGGCATGTTCACCCCCTCGATGGGGATCGCCGCCCGTCGTCCCACCGCGATCCAGATGGCAGCGCAGGCGATGGGGATGCCCGCGCCGCTGTCCAGCACGCTGTGGAGGTAATGGGCGCGCGGATCACCACCACCGGCACCGCGCAGCCGCAGCCGGTCGCGGAGCAGGCCTGCGACAAGCGGCGCGTCGGACGCGCTGCAGCCGTGGATGCCGCAGCGCGTGCTCAACTCCCCGGCAAGCTCGTCGATGCGCTCGAGCCATGGTCCGGGCTGCACTCCCGGGCAGTCCTCGGCGGCGATCCAGAGCGCGCCCTCGGCGACGTCTCCCTCGCTCCGAGCGACCGCGAGGAGGCCCTCGCGCGCCGGTGTCATAGCCATGACCGGTACATGATGACCGCAGCCCATGCGGACGCGTCCCGCCCCCGTCTGCCTGCGGAGCGCGACTAGACTGGATCGCATGCTCCTCGAGGAGATCTCCGGTCCCGACGACGTCCGGGGGCTCGGGCCCGAGGATCTCCAGCGGCTGAGCAGCGAGATCCGCGAGTTCCTTGTCAGCGCGGTCTCACGCACCGGCGGTCACCTGGGACCGAACCTGGGTGTCGTCGAGCTGACGCTGGCGCTGCACCGCGTCTTCGACAGCCCGCAGGACGCCATCGTCTTCGACACGGGTCACCAGGCGTACGTGCACAAGATGATCACCGGCCGGCTCGGGCGCTTCGACACGCTGCGCCAGCTGGAAGGCCTGTCTGGGTATCCGTCGCGTGCGGAGTCCGAGCACGACGTCATGGAGAACTCGCATGCCTCGACGGGGTTGAGCTATGCCCTCGGCATCGCCACGGCCCGCCGGTTGCGCGGCGAGCCGGGCAAGGTGGTGTGCGTCATCGGTGATGGATCGCTCACCGGCGGCATGGCGTACGAGGCGCTGAACAACATCGGTCAGCTGGGGCCGGACATGGTCATCATCCTCAACGACAACGGCCGCAGCTACGCCCCCACGGTCGGCGGCATCGCGGAGAACCTCGGCCAGCTGCGCCTCTCCCCCAAGTACGAGGCGGCCAAGGATCGCGCCGGCCAGGCGCTGAAGGCGCTGCCCGCGGTGGGCCACTCGGCGTACGAGACGGCGCGCCGCATGAAGAACTCGCTCAAGCAGCTGGTGGCGCCCATCTCGATCTTCGAGACGCTCGGGCTGAAGTACGGCGGACCCATCGACGGCCACGACATCGCCGCCGTGGAGAAGGCGCTGCGTGACGCCACCCGCATCCCCGGGCCTGTTGTTGTCCACATCGTCACAAACAAGGGCCACGGCTACGGACCCGCGGTGGCCGACAAGCTCGACAAGTTCCACGGCGTCTCCGCCTTCGACCCGGACAACGGCAGCTTTCCCGCGCCATCGGTGTCGTGGACCGACGTGTTCGGCGAGGCTCTGTGCGAGCTGGCGGCTCGCGACCCCCGGGTGGTGGCGATCACCGCGGCGATGGCCTCCTCCACCGGGCTGCTCGACTTCGCGCAGCGGTTCCCGGACCGCTTCTTCGACGTCGGCATCGCCGAGCAGCACGGCGTCACCTTCGCCGCCGGGCTGGCGCTGCGCGGGATGCGCCCGGTGGTGTGCATCTACAGCACGTTCCTGCAGCGTGCCTTCGACCAGGTGACGTGCGACGTCGCGCTGCACCGCCTCCCCGTCATCTTCGTCCTCGACAGGGCGGGCATCACCGGCCCCGACGGTCCATCGCACCACGGAACCCTCGACCTCGCGTACCTGCGCGCCGTGCCGGGCATGGTTGTGGCAGCGCCGAGCACGCCGGACGACCTGCGCCGCATGCTCACCACGGGGATCGATCTGGCCGCGCCGTTCGCGCTGCGCTACCCGAAGGGAGCCGCGCCCCGCTCCGCACCGGCGTCGCTGCAGGCGATCGAGGTGGGGCGCGGCGCTGTGCTCCGCGAGGGGTGGGATGTGCTGCTCGTGGCCGCCGGCAAGATGGTCGCCGCCGCTCTCGGCGCTGCGGATCGCCTGGCGGGGCAGGGCGTGTCCGCCACCGTGTTCGACGTGCGCTTCGTCAAGCCGCTCGACCCCGCTGTCGCCACGCTGGCCGCGCAGCACCGGGGTGTGTGCACCGTCGAGGACGGCACCGCCACGGGTGGGCTCGGCAGCGCCGTGTGCGAGCTGCTCGAGGAGAGCGGCATCTCCGTGCCGGTGCGCCGCCTGGGCCTGCCCGACCGCTTCATCGAGCACGGCGATCCACCGACCCTGCTCGCGCGCTTCGGGCTCGACCCGCAAGGCGTCGCCACCGCCGCGCTCGAGGTCATCCGGACCGTGCCTGCCACCGTTGCCGGCTGACGACTCGCGCCGGGCGCCCGCTTCAGGATTCGCGGTTCGCGATGTGCCGGTGGAGAGGATCCTCCCGCTGCGCGCGCGCATGCTGCGCGCGGGCCGGCCGCCGGAGGCGGCACGCTCGCGGCAGGACGCGATCGCGACCACGCGACACCTGGCGGCGATCACCCGGGATGGCGCCGTCGCCGGCGTGGTCACGTACTTCCCCGCGGAAACGCCGCTCGACCCCGGGCGACGAGCGATGCGATTCCGCGGCATGGCGGTCGACGACGGGCTCCAGGGCCGCGGCATCGGACGCGCGCTGATGCGCGAGCTGGTGGCTCGGGCGCGGAAGGACGGCGTCGAGGTGCTCTGGGCCAACGGCCGCGACGGCGCGCTCGGGTTCTACGAGCGCATCGGGTTCCGGGTCGCGGGTGACGGCTTCCTCGACGACGACATGCAGCTGCCCCACCACGTGGTCATCGCCGACGTCGACGCCATTCGCGCCTGATCGTCCGGCGGGCGCAGCAAGTCGGTCACGATGGCGCGACTCCGCTGACCGGCGACGCACGCGTTCGTAGCATCGCTGGCGTGGCCACGTCCGGCGCCGCCCCCGCACATGCTGCGCAGCGCCGCATGGTGCGCCCCCTGCTCCCCGCCGGCCAGGTGCGCCTGCTCATCAGGATCGCCGCCCTCGTCGCGGCGGCCGTGGCGGTCAAGTCGTTCGTCGTCGACCCCCTGACCGGACACTTCGGCGGCGCCTTCGAGGACTTCGGCGCGTACATGGGCGCGGCGCGATCGATGGCGGCGGGTGGCTCGCCGTACGCCCAGTTCACGAGCACGACGCCGGTGCTGTCGGGCTTCACCTACCCGCCGTTCGGGGCCGTGCTGGTGCGGCCGCTGGCGCTCCTTAACGACCACCAGGCGCTCTCGGTCTGGCTGGCGCTGTCGCTCGCCACCACGGTGATCGCAGCGGTCATCGTCGCCCGCACCGCACTTCCCGCCTCGTGGCCGCGCCTCGAGCTGGCGGTGATCGCCGCGGTCGCGTTCGGTCCGGCCGCGTACAACTACTGGCACGGGCAGATCAACGGTGTCATCTTCCTGCTCCTCGCGATCGCCTACTGGGCCTACGTGACCGGTCGCGGGCGTACCGCCGGGGTCGTGCTCGGCCTCGCCGCCGGCATCAAGGTGGCGCCGATCGTGCTGCTGCTCCTCCTGCTGCGGCGGCGCTGGTGGCAGGCGTCGGCGGCGATGGTCGCCACGGTGGTGGCGACCATCGGCCTCGGCGTGCTCGCCCTGGGCACCGCTGCGACCAGGACGTTCGTCACAACCGTCCTCCCGGCCCTCAGCCGGCCCATGGGCTGGCTGTACAACCAGAGCCTCGCCGCCGCCCTCTCCCGGCTCGTGGACCACTCCGTGCTCACGGTGCAGCCCACGCCGCTGCCGATCATCGTCGCGAGCGTGGCGCTCAGCGCGCTCCTGCTCGGAGTGGCCACGTGGGCGGTCCGTCCCGACCGGCGGACGCGGCCCGAGCGCAGCGGCGAGTTCGGCCTCGGGGTGCTGGCCATGCTGCTCGCGGGCAGCATCGCCTGGTACGCGCACTACACTGCGCTGCTCATTCCACTCGCGGCCGCCGTCGCACTGGCACGGGCCGGTGACCGGCACGACCGCCGCGCGCTGCTCATCGCGACCGCCGTCACCGTCGTGGTGTTCGCCGTGGTCGCCCCGCTGGCGATCGCCGCAGTGTCGATGCCGTCGCTGCTGGCGCTGAGCCGCTCACCGGCGTGGTGGCCGCTGCTCCAGCTCTTCTCCCTGCCGAGCCTCGCCGCCGTCTGGCTGGTGGTGCCGCTCTACCAGAGCCTGAGAAGGGCCGGGCGACGAGTCACCCGGCCCCCGTCCAGGAAGGGGTATCAGGCGTCGTAGTACAGGAAGAACTCGTAGGGGTGGGGCCGCAGAGCGACCGCGTCCACCTCGCGCTCTCGCTTGTACGCCAGGTACGTGTCGATGAGGTCCGCGGTGAAGACACCGCCCTCGAGCAGGAACTGCTGGTCCGCCTCCAGGGCATCGAGCACCTCGGTGAGCGACCCGGGCAGATCGCGCACGCTCTCGGCCTCGGCGCCCTCGAGCTCGTACAGGTCGGCGTCGATCGGCTTGGGCGGCTCGATCTGGCGCCGGACCCCGTCGAGGCCCGCCATGAGCATGGCGGCGAACGCGAGGTACGGGTTGCACATCGGGTCCGGGGAGCGGAACTCGAGGCGGCGGGCCGCCGGTGAGCTGCTGTAGGTGGGGATGCGCACGCAGGCGCTGCGGTTGCGCGCGCTGTACGCGAGCTTGATGGGCGCCTCGTACCCTGGAACCAGGCGGCGGTAGCTGTTCGTGGTGGGCGCGGAGAACGCGAGCAGCGCCGGCGCGTGGGTCAGCAAGCCGCCGATGTACCAGCGCGCCGTGTCGCTGATGAGCGCGTACTTGTCCTTGTCGAAGAACAGGGGCACCCTGTCCTTCCACAGCGACTGGTGAGTGTGCATACCGCTGCCGTTGTCGCCGAACAGCGGCTTGGGCATGAACGTCGCCGTGTAGCCGTTGCGGTAGCAGACGTTCTTGACGACGTACTTGTACTGCAGCACCTTGTCGGCCATCGCCACGAGCGTGTCGAAGCGCATGTCGATCTCGGCCTGGCCGGCGGTGCCCACCTCATGGTGGTGCACCTCGATGTCGACACCGCTCTCGATCAGCGCGAGCACGATCTTGCTGCGCAGGTCCTGGAGCTTGTCCACCGGCGGGACCGGGAAGTACCCCTCCTTGTGGCGCGGCCGGAAGCCGAGGTTGGCGGTGCCGTCCTTGCCTGTGTTCCAGATGCCCTCCTCGGAGTCGATGAAGTAGTAGCCCTCGTGGGCGTTCTGGTCGAAGCGCACGGAGTTGAAGATGTAGAACTCGCACTCGGGTCCCCAGTACGACGTGTCCGCGATGCCCGACGCGGTCAGGTACTGCTCGGCCTTGCGCGCCACGTAGCGTGGATCGCGGCTGTAGGGCTGGAGCGTCAGGGGATCCTTGATGTCGCAGACGATGGACAGCGTGGGCACGTCCAGGCAGGGGTCGTAAAAGGCCCGCGCCGGGTCCGGGAACAGCAGCATGTCGCTCTCGTGGATCTTCTGGAAGCCGCGGATGCTGGATCCGTCGAAGCCGATGCCGTCGTTGAAGACGTCCTCGGTCAGCTCCTTGAGCGGGACGCTGAAGTGCTGCCAGCTGCCCACGAGGTCGGTGAAGCGCAGGTCGACGATCTGCACGCCCGACTGCTGGGCGCGGCGGATGACCTCGAGCGGGCTGGGTTTCGACGTGGTCGCCTCACCTGATGCACGAACGGCTTCGTCGATCGCCATCGTTCCTCCTTCCGGGACTGGACAACTGGCCGGGCTCAGCGGGCGGGGCGAGCAGTGGCCGCGGCCGGCACTCTCTCGACCCCCGAGCATAGACGGCAGGCCCATGGGTCACCATGGGCGCTGAGCCCACACCGGCCGAAACGGCCTTGTACGGATCGCACAAGGCCATGCGGCAGGCGCGGGCGGCTGCTCAGGCTGAGGGGGCTGGAGCCTTGACCTCGTCCACCTTGGTCCGCGCCGAGCCCTTGTCCTTGAAGTAGACCTTGTTGATCTCGACGAAGCTCACCTGCGCCGCGGGCACGTCCTCCTCGGCGTAGATCGCGTCAACCGGACATGGGTCCACGCAGGCCCCGCAGTCGATGCATTCGTCGGGGTCGATGAACACCATCCGGTCCTCGTCGGCCTCGTGGATGCAATCGACCGGGCACACCTCGATGCACGACTTGTCCTTGAGGTCGATGCAGGTCTCAGTGACGATGTATGTCATTGCCTTCCGAGTGTACCAAGGGGTCTGCCGAGCTCCGATCAGCGCAGCCTGCCCCAGGCGACAGAATCGAGCGGTGCGACGCATGGTGCGGGCTGGATCGGCGGCCACCGGCCTGGTTCTCATCGCCGTGCTGGTTTCTTCGTGCGGCACCCGGCGCCCGGCGGCCGAAGCCTCCCCCACGCACTCGTCGGCGTCGACGACGATCCCGGCGTCGACGGCCACCTCGTCGGTGACGAGCACATCGGCGTCGGGTGGTGAGATCGCGACCCTCGGCAACGGCGACGCGAGCTCCACGAGCTACGTCCGGGTCGGCGCCACGGTGGAGGTGACGCTCACCGCAGAGGCCGTGTACCGCTTCGCGCTGCCGTCCTCGAGCGATCCATCGGTGCTGCAGCCCGAGGCGACCGCGCGGACGGCCACCGGGGTCACCGCCAGGTTCCGCGCGCTGCAGCCGGGCACGGCTCGGCTGGGGGCGACCGAGAACCCCACCTGCCTGCCCCTGTGCGGGCTGGCGTCACGGTTGTGGGAGGTGACGGTCGTCGTCACCCCCCACCCCGTCCCGTGATGCGGCGGTCAGAATGCGGTCGACGAATGACCCCGGCCGGGTCCCGGGTTGCCGCCCGAGTTCGGGTGACGCGGACCGCCGGGGGCGGCGAGCCCGCCGGAGAGCGTGTACATGGCCTCGTTGAGCGTGCCGCCCGACGGGGGCAAGCCCACGGCGAACACCGACCACGCCCGGCCGGCCATGAAGGACGCCGAGATGTAGTCGCCGACCATCGGTCCCTGCGTGGTGGGGGCAAGCTCGTTCAGCGTCATCGGGCCCGCGACCTGTGTGCTGCCGCCCCAACTCGAGCCACCGTTGGTCGACGAGATGAATCCGACGTCCAGCTGGCACGTGGTGCATGCGGCGACGGGGTAGTAGTAGTAGTAGAGGCCGAGGTGCGCGGACGACCCCTTCGTGCCCAGGTCAACGGCAAGGCCGGGAATGAAGTGGTCCTCGCCGCTGTTCGTGGCATCGATGGGTATGCGCGTGACAGTGCTCCATCTGGTGCCGTTCGACGACTTCGACATCACGATGTCATTCGATGTGCACCCGCTGCGGAAGCGGCAGTCCTGCCACACGACGTAGACCGTGCCCGCGGAATCGATCTCCGCCGACGGCAGCGGCGATGTGCGAAGGCCGCCCGCCGCCGCGTGGTCCGTCACCGATGAGATCAGCCGGCTGGAGTTCCAGCTGCTGCCTCCGTTGGTGGACACGAACGACCGCATTTGCGACGCCGAATCGGCGAAGTACGGCACCACGATGTTGCCATTCGGCTGCACCAGCGGCTGGCCGCCGAGTCCGTGTGCGTTGTCAGAGGTGCCGCGTGCCACCGACCACGTGAGTCCGCCGTCGGTCGAGGTGATCATGCGCAAGGCGTTGCTCGCGGAGTTGTCGTCGAATTCGATGTAGCAGTTGCCATAGTGCGGGCTCGAGACTGTGCGGTCGCACGCGATCCAGGACTTGTCGAAGGAGTCGGTCGTCTGCGAGATCGCGTTGGTGGCGGCAGACCAGGTGACGCCGTCGCTTGAGCGGTTCACGGCGACCCCCGCACCTCTCACCGTCGAGTCGAGCGTGAGCGACTCAGCGATCCACACGCCGAGCTTGGGGTCGTACGCGATCGCCGGATCGCTGACCCGTGCCCACCCGAGGTTCGGCGTGCCGCCGCCCTGTGCGGTCAACCCGGGCAGCTGACCCTGGCTCCACGTCGAGCCCCCGTTGGTGGTTGTGGCGAACCCGGTGTCGTCGGACCCGCCGTTGTTGAAGCGGCCGACCTGGAACACGGACACCATCGTGGAGCCGTTCGACAGCGTGTCGGGCTCGACGGTGGTCGCGTGCTCCGCGTTGGGATCGGTGAATGGGTCGCTGCCGACCTGCACAAGGCCCTGCGTCCCGCTGGTGACGGTGAGCGAAATCGTCGTGCTGTGCGTCGCGGCTCCCTCGGTGCCGGTCACCGTGATGGTGTAGGTTCCGGGCGTTGCGGTGCCTGCGTTCACGTTCAGGGTGGTGCTCTGGCCCGCGGTCACGCTGGTCGAGGTGAGCGATGCCGTCGCGCCGCTCGGGGTGCCGCTCACGCTGAGCGATACGGTGCCGGCGGAGCCCGACGTCACCGCAGTGCTGATGGTGCTGCTCCCGGCGGCGTTCGCCGCCAGCGAGAGGCTCGTCGGGTTGGCGCTGATGGAGAAGTCATTCGGCGCCAGCACGGTCAGCGACACCGTGGTGGCGTGCGTCGCCGAACCCTCGGTGCCCGTCACCGTGAGCGTGTACGTTCCCGGCGCTGCGGTGCCTGCGTTCACGTTCAGGGTGGTGCTCTGGCCCGCAGTGACGCTGGTCGCGGTGAGCGACGCCGTCGCGCCGCTCGGGGTGCCGCTCACGCTGAGCGATACGGTGCCGGCGGAGCCCGACGTCACCGCAGTGCTGATCGTGCTGCTCCCGGCAGCGTTCGCCGCCAGCGAGAGGCTCGTCGGGTTGGCGCTGATGGAGAAGTCGTTGCTCGCCGTTCCGCAGCTCGGAAACTTGAACGAGCCGATGCGTGTGTGCCAGTTGAAGTCGCCGTTGGACGGGACGTACTGGTTGACGTACCAGAACGTGCAATCGTCGCTCGGGTCGATCGACATGCCGCTGTAGTCACCCCAGCGGTTGCCGGGGTTGAAGAACGACCCCGTCTGCGATCCACCGCCGGTGAACAGAGTCGTCTCGCCCTGGGGCATCGTGCCGGCCGGGTCGGACGCAAGCCGCCCCGTGAATGCAACTCCCGGGTGCAGCGTCGAGCTCGACGTGCTGTAGCCGAGCGCCACATCCCCCGACTGGTCCATGCCGATCGACCCCATCCAGCGATACGTGCTGGTGGGCGCGTAGGTGCCCGACTGGAACACGCTCAGCGCCGAGCCGCTCGGGCGGAGCTCGTACCAGCGCATGCCGACCGAGCTGCCGGCGGCGATCGAGTGCGTGACCATGATCGACTCGTGGTCGCCGAAGTTGCGGTACGGCAGGTCGTACATCAGCCGGTCACCGAGGGAGTCGAGCTGCTGCGATGTTCCGGACTGCGGGATGCAGGTCCCGGCGCCGCCGCACGCCTCGCTGAATGCCGTCACGGGCAGGTTCGTCTGTGCACTGAGCGACGAGTTCGACGGTGTGGTCCAGTCGATGTGCAGCTGCCAGTAGGCGAGCGCGTTCCCCGTCGTCGGTGAGATGCCCACGAGCCATTCGGGCGCGCCCGCCGCAGGCGGGGTCGTGCCGTTGAGCGTTGCCGGCAGCACGGTGTTCTCGCCGCTGGAGTTCAGCGAGAAGCACTGCGTGGAGGCCGCCGCGCCGGTGAGCATTGACGCACGGTTGAGCGCGCACGTCTCCTCGCCGAGGCCGGTGGTTCCCGACGAGTCGAATCGGTTGACGGTCAGGTAGTAGGCATCCGGCCAGACGCCGAGCTTCGGATAGTCGGGGAAGTCGGCGTACTGGAAGCTGTAGCGGTTCCACGACCCGGTGGCGTCAGCGCTGGTGGACACTGCGACGCAGATGAAGAAGGGCTGCGTCGATACCGAGAGCTGCTGCACCACCCAGCGGTGCGACAGCGTGTCGAACTGCACAGTTCCGTCGCCGTCGTCGTTCGTCTGGCAGCCACCGCCGAACCCCGACCACAGCGTGTTCGTGTTCTCGGGACCGAGGAGCAGCCCGCCGCTCTTGTTGTAGACCGCGATCTGCGAGTTGACCACCTCGACGTACTGCGTTGTGCCCGCGGCGCCCGTGCTGTCCGACGGGATCACGGCCGAGTTGTCCGGGGTCCCGTCGAAGTTGTTCGTTGCGGTGGGCGAGCTGGCCGTGGCTGTGAGGCCGCCGCTCGTGTCGGCGGCCGGCGGGCCCTGCTGGCCGGGCGGTCCGTGCTTCGCGGGGTGCGACGTCGCCTTCGTGTTCGTCGGATGGTACGAGCGAAGCGGACGTGATCTGTCGTGGTGGGTGTCCGACGAGACGACCGGCGGCGATGCGGTCGCCGCCGAAGCCGCGGCCGAGGCGGATGGCAGCAGACCGATGACCATCGACGCCGCCGCGAA
>DASUWI010000100.1:0-19973 GCA_036378495.1 Candidatus Dormiibacterota bacterium | reverse complement strand
CGCCGCATCGCCGCGAGGTCCGTCTCGCTGCCGACGACGATGCCGACACGCGGCGGCGCCGCCCCCGCGTGCCCCCGATCAACCGACGGCGCGGAAGTGCTCACTCGGCGGTTCCGCCGGAGAGCGCAACTTGATCCGGGGGGTGGACGGGGGGCGTGCCCCCCGCAAGTCCGATGTCGCGCCGGTACTGCATTCCCTCGAAGTGCACGCGGCGGAGGTTCTCATATGCGGTCACCCGGGCCGCCTCCAGGGTCGCCGCTGTTGCCACGACGCAGAGGACACGCCCGCCCGTCGTGCGCAGCGTGCCGCCGGCGTCCAGGCGAGTCCCTGCATGGAAGACGAGCACGCCGCGGTCGGTGTCAGCGAGGCCCGTGATCTCATCGCCTGTGCGCGCGGTGGCCGGATATCCGGCTGCGGCGGCGACGACGCCGGCCGCTGATGCGTAGGCGGTCCGCACGTGCCCAGGAGTGACGGTCCCGCGTGCCGCTTCGCCGAGCAGCCCGACGCCATCCTCCTCGACCAGCGGCAGCAACACCTGTGCCTCCGGATCGCCGAAGCGCGCGTTGAATTCGAGCACACGGACCCCGTCCGAGGTGAGCATGAGCCCCGCATACAGACAGCCGACAAACGGTGTGCCATTCTCGCGCAGCGCGTCGACGCACGTCTCGAGCACGGACGTTGCGATGGTATCGACGATTTCTTCTGCAACACCCGGCACCGGTGACACGGCGCCCATCCCGCCCGTGTTGGGACCCGTGTCGCCGTCACCGGCGCGCTTGTGGTCTCGCGCCGACGGCAGCACCCGCACGCGTCGCCCGTCGCTGATGCCGAACACGCTGAGCTCCTCACCGCTGAGCCGCTCCTCGATGACGACTGTTCGCCCGGCATCGCCAAAGCGCAGCTCCCGCACGCACGCGTCCAGGGCGCGCTCGGCCTCGTCGACGCCGGCGCACACAGTCACGCCCTTGCCCAGCGCCAGGCCATCCGCCTTCACCACGCATCGCCCCCCGAGCTCGCCGATGAAGCCCCGCAGCCCCCCGCGATCGGCCATCGATCCGCTCACCCACCGAGCCGTCGGGATCCCCGCCCCGTCCATCAGCCGCTTGGCGAATGTCTTCGATGACTCGATGCGCGCTGCGGCAGCCGTGGGCCCGAACACGGCGGTGCCGTTTCTGCCACACGCGTCTGCAACCCCGGCCGCGGCGGCCGCATCCGGCCCGATGACGACCAGGTCGACCGCTCGCTCGCGCGCCAACCGCGCCACCGCCTCGGCATCGGTGACGTCGACAGGAACGTTCTCCGCGATGGCGGCGGTGCCGCCGTTGCCGGGCGCAACGATGAGCTCGACATCGTCACGATCGCGCCGGCACCACCACGCCAACGCATGCTCACGCCCGCCGCCGCCAACGATGAGAATCCTCACAGCTGCAATACCGTGGTCAAACGGGCGCGGCACGTACGCGTGCGCAGGACACGCGGTCGAGCCGCTCACACGAAGAGACCGAGCGTTCGTCCGGCGTGAGGGGAGCGGGCCGCCGCTCGACTCCCGTGCCTATTCCCATTCGATGGTGGAAGGCGGCTTGCTCGAGATGTCATAGACGACGCGGTTGACGCCGGGCACCTCGTTGACGATTCTGCGACTCATCTCGGCGAGCACGTCGTACGGCACTCTCGCCCAGTCCGCGGTCATGCCGTCGTCACTTTGCACGATGCGCACGGCGACGACGTTGGCGTAGGTCCGTCCGTCGCCCATGACGCCAACGGACGAGAGCGGCGTCAGGATGGCGAAGGATTGCCAGACGCGGCGGTAGAGACCGCTGCGCTTGATCTCGTCGATGACGATCCAGTCGGCGGCGCGCAGCGTCTCGAGACGATCGCGCGTCACCTCGCCGAGGATGCGAATGGCGAGCCCGGGTCCGGGGAACGGCTGACGCCACACCATGTCCTCCGGGAGCCCCAGCGCGAGACCCACCTGTCGCACCTCGTCCTTGAACAGGTAGCGCAGCGGCTCAACCAGCGTGAAGCGCAGGTCGGATGGCAGCCCGCCGACATTGTGGTGCGTCTTGATCGTCTGCGCGTTTCGTGTGTCATGCGATGTCGACTCGATGACGTCCGGATAGAGCGTGCCCTGCGCCAGGAAATCGATGTCACCGAGGTCGCGCGCCTCCTCCTCGAAGACGCGGATGAAGGTGGCGCCGATGCGGCGCCGCTTCTCCTCCGGGTCCGTGACGCCGGCGAGCGCGTCCAGGAAGCGATCCGCCGCGTCGGCGTGGCGCAGGTTGATATGCCGCTGCCGCGACATCACGTCGATCACCCGGTCGGCCTCCTCGCGGCGCAGAAGCCCGTTGTCGACGAACACGCACGTCAGCTGATCGCCCACGGCGCGGTGCACGAGCGTGGCGGCCACGGCGGAGTCGACGCCGCCGCTCAGCGCGCAGAGCACCCGGCCACTGCCCACCCGGGCGCGCACGTCGGCGACCGCCATCTCGATGAACGATTCCGGCTCCCAGGTGCCCGCGCAGCCGCACACATCGAACAGGAAGTTGCGCAGGATCTCTCGACCGAGCGGCGTGTGCGCCACCTCGGGATGGAACTGAATGCCGAAGCGTCCGCCGGGTCCGGCGATGGCGGCGCAGGGAGAGTTGATCGAGTGCGCGATGGACTGGAAGCCCGGGGGGAGCTGGGTGATGACGTCGCCGTGTGACATCCACACGTCGAGGTCGTGCGGCAGCCCGTCGAAGAGCCCGGCGGGCGTGTCGACGGCGAGCGAGGCGTGACCGTACTCGCGGCGTGTGGCCGGCGCCACGTCGCCGCCGAGGTCGTGCGCCAGCAGCTGCATGCCGTAGCAGATGCCGAGAATGGGAAGCCCGAGCTCGTACACCCGCCCGTCGGGATGCGGCGCCGCCGCGTCGTACACCGACGCCGGTCCGCCGCTGAAGATGAGCCCACGAGGATTCCGCCGCCGGATCTCGTCAGCGTCGACGCCGCCGGGAAGCAGCTCGCAGTACACCTTGGCCTCGCGGACGCGACGCGCGATGAGCTGGCTGTACTGTGATCCGAAGTCGAGAACCAGGACGCTGTCCTGGGCCACGGTCGAGCGCGTCGGCGTTTCGCTGACGCTCTCGACCGCGACGCTCACGCGCCCATGCCCACATGCTGGGCGCGCTGCTCCGTCTTGCCCTCCGTCTTTATCGAGGGGGCCACAACCATCTCTGTGTCCTGGAATTCGCGGATCGTGCTGGCACCGCACACGCCCATAGCGCTCTTGAGCGCGCCGACCAGGTTCATGCTGCCGTCGTCCACGTGCGCCGGGCCGAAGAGGATCTCCTCGAGCGTCCCCTTGATCCCGGTGCGGATGCGCGTGCCGCGCGGCAGGTTGGGATCCGGCGTGGCCATGCCCCAGTGGTTGCCCCGGCCCGCAGCCTCGCGCGCACCGGCGAAGATCGAGCCGATCATCACCGCGTCGGCGCCGCTGGCGAACGCCTTGGCCACGTCGCCGCCGAGGCGCATGCCGCCGTCGGTGATGATGGCAACGCGCTCGCCGCTGCGCCGCTGATGGTCGTCGCGTGCCGCGGCGCAGTCGCTGGTGGCCGTCACCTGGGGGACGCCGACACCGAGCACCGCGCGCGTGGTGCAGGCAGCGCCGGGACCGACGCCGACGAGCAGACCCTTGATGCCCGTGTCCATCAGCTCGAGCGCGGTGGCGTAGTCGACACAGTTGCCGGCGATCACAGGGATGTCAATCGAGGCGGTCAGCTCGTGGAACGACAGGTGCTTGTACGAGCGGCTGCGGTGGCGCGCGGTCAGCACGGTCCCCTGCACGACGAGCACGTCCGCGCCCGCCTCCTGCACGATCGGTGCGCGCCGCTCGGCGTGCGCCGGCACCGTGGAGACGGCGCAAGCGATACCAGCGCGTTTGATCTCCTCGATGCGCTGGCCGATCAATCCGTCCTGCACCGGTTTCATGTAGAGGCGCTGCAGGAGCTGGTTGACCTTTTCGGTCGGAGCCTCTGCAATCTCGCGCAGCACCTCGGCCGGCTCCTCATACCGCGTCTGCACTCCGTCCAGGTTCAACACCGCGAGACCGCCCAGCCGGCCCATCTCGACGGCAAACGGGGTGTCGACGACGCCGTCCATCGCCGCGGCAAGAAACGGAATGGGCAGCCGGGTGCCATCGAGTGAGAACGTGACGTCGATCTCGTCGGGGTTGATGGTGACGCGACCGGGGACCAGTGCCACCTCGTCGAAGCCGTAGGCCCGTCGCGCTCGCTTCGCCCGGCCCAGCTCCAACTCCATTGCGGAAGTCTACCAAAGACCAGTGGCGCCGCTGCCGTTGTGACGCACCATCTGGTGTATCGTCGCCGTCTCGGACACTACATGTGGTAGGTCGCGACGTACGCGGTCAGCCGCGGAAGACGGAGCGGCGCTCGCGGAGCTGCTCGACCAGGCCCGCCTGGATGGTGTCGCGCACCTGGTCGTTGAGCGACATCACCAGCAGCGGATCATCGGCGGCGCCGGCGGGGAGATCGCCGGTGCTCACCGGGTCGTGGAAGTGGATGCTCCACTTCGAGGGCAGCGGGATGAGCCCCAGTGGACCGAGCAGCGGCCACGTCGGTGTGACCGGGAAGTAGGGGAAGCCGAGCACCCGCGCGAGCGGCTGCACGTCGCCGATCATGGGATAGATCTCCTCTGCGCCGACCACCGAGATGGGGATGATGGGCACGCGAGCGCGCAGCGCCATCTCGACATACCCGCCGCGACCGAAGCGGCGCAGGCGGTAGCGCTCACGGAACGGCTTGCCGGTGCCGCGCACCCCCTCCGGGAACACCAGCACGATCTCGCCGCTGCCGAGCAGGCGCAGCGTGTCGTCGGGATGACCGAGTGTGCCACCGGTGCGGCGCAGGAACCAGGACAGCACCGGCAGCGAGCCGAACCAGGTGGCGATGAGCGCGCGCGTGAAGCGGTCCGTCTGTTCGTGGACGGCGAGCGAGATCATCGCGCCATCGAGCGGCAGCACCCCTGAGTGGTTGGAGACGAGCAGAGCCGGACCGTGCGACGGCAGGTGTTCGAGCCCGCGAGCGTCAACGCGCCAGTAGCGGCGGTAGATCAGCCGCACCAGCGGCTCGAGCGCGTTGGTGAAGTCCGGATCGAACCCGAACTCGTCGACCTGGTAGTCGCCCGAGCCGTGGCGCGTCCGGAGGTCCGCGACGCGATAGGCGAAAGACAGCACGTCGTGCAGGCTCTCGAGGTCGATGACATCGCGACCGGCGATGTCGCGCAGCACGGAGGCGAGCGTGCCGGTCGCGGACATCGCGGCGCCCGGCAGATCGCTCGTCAGCGACCGCAGCGACGGCAGCGATGGCAGACGCAGCGCCGGAGTCGTGCGCGAGCGTCCGTTGCTGCTGGTGGGTGTGGTGCGGGACGCGGTGCGGCGGGCCGTCACGCCGGCTTCGCCCTGGTGCGCCTGGGCCGCGATCCGTTCGCAGATCGCGCGCGGCGCGGCCGCGGCTTGGAGGCCGCGCCGGTGTGCCCGTTCTGCCCCGTCCGCTGAGAGCGGAGGAAGTCCTCGAGTTCCACCTCGTACCTGTAGCCGACGTCGTCGCGCACCACGTCGCGCACGCGCCGGTCGCGGGCATACGCGAGCACGGTGTCAGCAGTGGTGTGCTCCAAGGCGAGCCCGAATCGCTGCTGCACCGCCGTCGTGTCGACGACGCGACCGAACTGCAGGAGCCGGGTCAGGTGCGGCGCGAATCCCAGCGGCACGGCGCGGTCGATCATCGCCATCGCGAGCTCGGCGCCGACGAAGGGCAGCACCGGCAGGTTGACCGCGCCCATGATCGCGAGCGCCTGGCTGAGCACCACTGCGCCCGGGCCCGCCACGTTGAACGTGCCGTGAACATCGTCGAGCACCGCATGCTCCAGCACCGAGACGGCGTCGTTCTCATGCACGAACTGCAGCCGCGGATCGAACCCGGCCACCGTGGGAACCACGCGCATGTCGAAGAGGCGGCTGAACGGTGTGCTGTGGCTCGGGCCGAGCACGTTGGCGAACCGCAGCACGGTGGTCACCGCGTCCGGCCGGCGCACCATGAAATCGCGGACGTAACCCTCCACCTCGTCGAGATCGCGCGTGAACGGGTCACGCGGCGCCGAGCGCCGCGGCGTCGCCTCGCCCCAGATCGAGGGATCGTCGGGCTCCGCGCCGTACACCGCCGTGCTCGACTTGACCACCAGCTTGCGCACCGGCCCATCAGGGGCGCTGCACGCAGCCATCAGGTTCATCGTCCCGATCACGTTGGTCTCGTGGACCGTGCGCGGGCTGGCGCGGCGCGGGTCGACGATCAGCGCCGCGTGCACCACCGTGTCGATGCCAAGCGCGTCGAGCAGCTTGCCGATGGTGCTGCGGCGGATGTCGGCGCGGACGAAGTCGGTGCGCTCCAGGTCGAGCGGCGGCGCCTCGGTGTCGATGGCGACGATGCGCTCGATGTCCGGCGACGCCTCCAGGCGCCGCGCCAGGTGACATCCCCAGAAGCGGGAGACCCCCGTGATCAGCACGCGTCGCGTCGTGCCCACGCAGCGATGGTATGCCGTCAGGGATAGATGCCGCGCACCTCGGTGGCCTGCGCCACCTTGTCGACCGCGATCTCGTACGCGGCCTGACGCAGGTGCAGCCCGCGCTGGGACGCTCGCGCCGCCACCTCCTGATAGCTGCGGATCATCACCTCGCGCAGGCGCGAGTTCACCTCACCCGCCGCCCAGAAGTACTCCTGCAGATCCTGCACCCACTCGAGATACGAGGCGACCACGCCGCCGGCGTTGGCCAGGATGTCGGGAAGGATGAGCACGCCACGGTCGTTGAGGATCGCGTCTGCATCGGGATCGAGGGGCGCGTTGGCGCCCTCTGCGATGACGCGGGCGCGCACCGCGCCGGCGTTGTGCCCGGTGATCTGCGCCTCCGTGGCCGCGGGCACCAGCACATCGACGTCGAGCGTCAGCAGCTCGTCGTTGCTGATCGTCTCCGCGCCCTGATACTCCGACACGCGGCCTCCCTCATCGCGAAGCGAGAGCAGCGCGCCGAGGTCGAGTCCCGACGACCGGTGCACTCCTCCGCTGCTGTCCGACACGGCCACCACCGTCATGCCGGAGTCGGCGAGCAGCTGCGCCGTCACCGAGCCCACCTTGCCGAACCCCTGCACCGCGACGGTGGCGCCGGAGGGATCGATGCCGCGGTCGCTCATGGCCTGCAGCGTCACCAGCACCAGACCGCGGCCGGGTGCTGCGTAGCGCCCCTCGGAACCGCCGATCGACATCGGCTTGCCCGTCACCGACGCAGGGACCGAGAACCCCGCGTGCATCGACAGCGTGTCCATGATCCACGCCATCACCTGAGCGTCGGTGCCCAGATCGGGGGCGGCGATGTCGCGATCGGGACCGACGATGAGCGAGATCTCGGTGGTGAAGCGCCGGGTCATCCTCTCCAGCTCGCCGACGCTGATGCTCCGTGGCTCGCAGACGACGCCTCCCTTGGCGCCACCGAACGGGAGGCTCACGACCGCGGTCTTCCAGGTCATGTACATGGCCAGTGCGCGGACGTCGTCCAGCGTCAGCCCCGGGTGATAGCGCAGGCCGCCCTTCGCCGGTCCGCGAGCGATGTTGTGCTGCACGCGGAACCCGGTGAAGAGCCGGAACGAGCCGTCATCCATCTCCACGGGGAAGTGGACGACCAGCTCGCGCTTGACCTCGCGCAGGACGGCGCGCACGGCGTCGTCGAGACCGAGCGCGTCTGCGGCGGCGTCGAACTGTCGCTGCGCGATGCTCAGCGCAGAACGACGGACATCCTCGACGGGGGTCATCCCGCCTCGACTATACGCAAGGGCGTTGGCGACCGTGACACGTCAGGAGCGGCGACTGCAGTCCCGAGTCGGCGGGCGTAGTTGACTGGGCTGGCAGCAACCCACGTGCCCATGCGTTGACAACTGCACCATCAACCCGCATGCTATGCATGATTCGGGAGGTTTGGACACCTCCTGTCACAAACGTCGGATAGACGACCGGATGACAATGCACCGGCCGTCACGAGTTGGAGGTCCATCCCATATGGCCAGAACCAGGCGTCGTAGAGGCGGCACCACCGGGGCCGTCAAACGCACCGTAAGGCGCGTGAGGACGACCGCAGGTCGGCGCGCTCCCGCCGCCGGTGGCGACCTTTTGAAGGCAGTGCAGGGACTGATCAAAGCGCTACCGATCAGTGAGCTCGAGAAGCGGCTCGCTGACCTGGAGAAGACTGTGGCGCGGCTGCAGTCGAGCGCTTCGGGTGCAGTGCGCCGCGCGGTCGGCGGACGGAAGCGCACCACAGCCAAGCGGGCGACGGCGAAGCGCACGACGCGCCGGGCCAAGCGCACCACGGCGAAGCGCGCCGGCACGGCAAAGCGGACGGTCCGTCGGGCCAAGCGCACCACCGCGAAGCGGACGACTGCGAAGCGCGCCACCGCGAAGCGGACTGCCAAGCGTGCCACCGCGAAGCGGGCCACCGCGAAGCGGGCCACAGCGAAGCGGACTGCCAAGCGTGCCACCGCGAAGCGGGCAACGGCGAAGCGGACGACCGCAAAGCGCGCGGGTGCGAAGCGCACCGGCGTGAAGCGCACGGCTGCGGCTGCGGCAAAGCCCGCGCGCCGCGGTGCGAAGCGCGCCACCCGCAAGTCGACCGGACGCCGCGCCAAGGCCGCGCCGGCGGCAGCGAGCGTGGCCCCCGTCGCAGCGGCGCCGTCGAACGGCGGCTGATCGCAGACCCGACTCTGCAAAGCCCTCGGCCTCGGCCGGGGGCTTTTTTTTACGCGACCTGGACGCCCTCGGCGAGCGCCCGTGCCAGCACGTCCGCCGCGCGGACGCACTGCTCTCGGTCGCCGTCAAGATGGGTGACGCAGCGCAGCGTGCGCGGCCCCATGCGCGTCAGCAGCACCCCGGACTCGGCGGCACGCGCCGCCACGCTCGCCGCCGGCTCCTCGGTCTGGACGACGACGATGTTCGTGGCCACGTCGGGACGGAGCACCGTGCATCCCCGGCACTCCTGCAATCGATCCGCGATCAGCGCCGCGTTGGTGTGGTCGTGGGCGAGGCGCTCGATGTTGTGGTCCAGCGCGTAGATCCCCGCCGCGGCGATGATCCCGGCCTGGCGCATGCCACCCCCGAGCCGCTTGCGCCAGCGACGCACGTCGTCGATCACCTCGGCGTCACCGCTCACCACCGAACCGACCGGTGCGCCGAGCCCCTTGCTGAGGCACACCGACACCGTGTCGCAGCGCTGCACGAGCCGCGCGGCGCTGACGTGTGTCGCGGTCGCCGCGTTGAACAGGCGGGCGCCGTCGCAGTGGACTCGCAGGCCGCAATCGTGGGCCGCCTGGGCCGCGCTGTCGATCTGCTCGGCGGTGAACGCTGCGCCGCCCCGGCGGTTGTGTGTGTTCTCCACGCCGAGCAGCCGCGAGACCGGGTGGTGAATGTTCGCCTCGCGTACGGCGGCCCGCACCGCGGCAGCGCTGGGCAGGCCCGTACCGGTGTCGAGCGTGCGCACCTGGACTCCGGCCACCACCGCGGCCCCGCCCACCTCGTACTGCACGATGTGCGCTTCCGCGTCGACGATCAGCTCGTCGCCGGGGCGGGTCTGTGCCGCAACCGACGTGAGGTTGCCCATGGTGCCGCTCGGGACGTACACAGCCGCGTCCTTTCCCAGCATCGCGGCGACCTGTTCCTCGAGACGCCGTACCGTCGGGTCCTCTCCCCAGACGTCGTCCCCCACCTCGGCGGCTGCCATCGCGGCGCGCATGCCGGCGTCGGGGACGGTGAGGGTGTCACTGCGCAGATCGACGGGGTTCGGTGCCAACGATGTGAGTCTCGCCCTTTGCACCGTCGGCCGGCTGGACCACCACCACCTGCGCGGGGCCGCGGCCGCGGCGGCTGCCGTCCGACACCATGCAGGTGCGATCGCGGCCGCCACGCTTGGCGCGGTACAGGGCCTCGTCGGCTAGCGCCAGCAGCTCGCGGGCGCTGCCGGTGTCCTCGGGGAACGCCGCGCCACCGATGCTCACGGTCACCTGCAGGCGGCTGTGGTCCGGAAGCTCGATGACGGTCTGCGAGACGGCGTTGCGGATCTTCTCGGCGACCAGCCGCGCGTCGCTGGCGCCGGTGTTGTACATGACGACAGCGAACTCCTCGCCACCGTAGCGGGCCGCGAGGTCAGACGTGCGCACGCTGTGCAGCAGCGTCTGCGCGAATATCGCGAGCGCTGTGTCGCCGGCCTGGTGCCCGTGAGCGTCGTTGAGCTCCTTGAAGTGGTCGATGTCCAGCATCAGCACCGCCAGCGGCGCGTTGAGGCGCTCGGCCAGCGCCACCTGCTGACCGAGGTAGTCCACGAGGAAGCGGTGGTTGTAGAGGCCGGTGAGGTCGTCGGTGCTCGCCTGCCGCTGCACCATGGCGAGGAACCGATACCGCTCCAGCGCCAGCGCCGCCTGCTCGGCGATGCTGCCCACGAGCTCGACATCCGCCGGCAGCATCGCGGCGGTGCGATTCGCGACCGCGATCACGCCGTGAACGTGGGACCCGATGCGCAGCGGCGCGACGCAGAACTCGCGCATGCCCAGCGCCGCCTCGAGGCTCGTCGGCGCCGCGCTGATGAGCAGCGAACCACTGCCCCCGTGGCGGTAGCCCTCACCGATCGGGCCGTCGCCGGCCAGAGTGGCGTCCACGTCGATCTGTCCCACGCCCTCGACGATGGCGAACGGGTCCGTCATTTCAGAACGGCTCACCACGATGAGCGCAGCGTCCGACTGCACCGACGCGCGCAGGTCGCGGACCACACGGGACAGCGACGTCTCCAACGGTTGCGACGAGCTCAATTCGGTGGCCACCGAAGCGCGCGCCGCGGTGGCGCGCATCGTGGAGCGCAGCTGCACGCGCATGGCGTCGAAGGTCTCGGCGAGCCTGCCCAGCTCGTCGTCCCGGCCGGTGGGCAGCGGCGCGTCGAACCGGCCGCGCCCCAGCGCAGCGACGGCGCGGTCCAGACGCCGCAGCGGGCGCTGCAGCTCGGATTGGACGACGAACACGATGATCAACATCGCCAGCAGGATCAGCGCGACCAGCACGAGCACGGGCGCGAGCGCCGCGCTCACGGCGCTGACGGGTGTGGCCACCACGACGCTGAAACCATCACTGAGCGGCGCGGCCGACACCGCAAACCCCGTGCCGTTGAGCGTCTCCACCTGAGGCTGCCGTGACGCGACGGATTGGCGCACCGCGGAGTCGACCGCGGTGCCCGCGGCCAGCGACGCGCCACCGAAGCTGGAGGTGACGGCAACGGTGCCGTTGCGGACGACGATCAGGTCGGCCGGGTCCGCGGTGGTCTCGATGTTCAGCTTGATGGCGTTGACGAACGCCGAGCTCATGGCCCGCGCCGCAAACGCCGCGGCGCCGGCCTCCGGTGGCGACGAGAACGCGAGGAGCCACGGCTGGCCGGTGGCATCGGCGACCAGCGACAGCTTGGTGCGAACTCCGGCGCCGAGCTGGGCCGCGAGCTGGTCCGTCGGGCTCATCACGCTCTTGCCCTTGAACGCCACAACGTTGCCGTCGGACATCACAACGCCCACGACGTCGTTGCCCGCGTTGATGTCGGCGTCGTCCTGCAGAGCTCCCTGGATGGTGGTGTAGTCACCCTGCGTCACTGCGGGCGCGACCTGTCGGGCCACGTTGTTGGCGAACTCGATGAGTGCTGCACGCTGCTGCTGAATGAGGTTGGCGGCGACGCCGGCCTTGTCGGCCGCGCGGTCGAGCGCCTGCGAGCTGGTTGCATTCTGCGTCAGCCAGAGCGGCACCGCGGCCATGATCAGGCCGGCGATGAGGATGACCGTCGCGAACTTGGCGGAGAAGGATGCACTTCGCCAGAAGCCCGCGAGCGATCCAAATCGTCTGCGTCCCACGTCAGCTCATTCCCCTGAGGTGCCCGCCGACCACCTCGCCATCAAACGCCCCTTCGTTCTTATGCCCTGAAGCTTCGCGGTGAGTCGATGCATCGTTTTCAAGCGCCACTACATCGACCCCCTACGGCCGCAGCCATCGTACGGTCGACCCTGTCCCGGGGCTGTGACCGTGCTGTGACAACTTCGCGGTAGCCTGTGCCCGCCATGCCTTCGGTCGTCATCAGCTTTCTCGACGGTGAGGTGCTCTACGCCTCGACGCCGGAGGTCACCTTCGACCTCGCGGTCCTCGAGGCCGAGTTTCCGGGCATTGAGTCGAACAGCGAGCGGGCGCTGCTGTCCGTGTCCGCCATACGCCAGGTGCTGATCGGTGACCCCGAGCCGGCCCCACCAGCGCGCGAGCTGGCGGTGTGGGACAAAGCCGCCTTCCACTTCGTGGACGGCGAGGTGATGCGCGCCTCGATCGCGCCGCGCGCGCTCCTGGGACGTTTCGGCGGCGTGTGGAGCGTCGTCGAGCCAGGGCTGGACGAGATGCGCACCATCGGCATCTCCTACGCAGCGCTCAAGGGCGTCTACCGCATCCGGCAGTGGGACGGGCGCCCTCTCTACGAGCGCAACGGGGAGTCCAGCCTGGACCACCTTGCGCGCATCCTCGCCGAGCGCGAGTCCGGGGGGCCGAGGCCGCCTGACGACGGTGCGAACGCGGCGCTCCTGTCACGTGTGCGACGCCCGCGCGGCTACTGACTCGCCGCGGCAACGGCGACGGAGGCGGCGCCGACCTCCATGCTACGGTTGACCGCACCGTGAGCTCGTCCCTCGCCACGGTGGAGCCCGCCGCCGGCGGCGAGGCGCCGCCGCTCACCGCTCGCGTCTTCAACCGGCGCACGATCCTCTGGCTGATGATCGCGGCCGCGATCGTAGCGGTGGCCGTGTGGCGCGCCCCGATCGACTGGGGCGACGCGTGGCACCGCATCACGCACGCGAACCCGTTCCTCTATCTCACCGCACTGCTCATCTACTGGGCCTCCTTTCTGGTCCGCGGCTACCGCTGGCACGTCCTGCTCGCCAACGCCGGCGACCGGCAGCCCACGCGTCCGCTGATCGGCATCGTCATCACCTCCTTCTTTGTGAACTGCGTGGTGCCGGCGAAGATGGGCGACGTCTACCGGGCGTACCTCGCGCGCACCAAGCTGCGGGTGTCGGCGGCCAAGGCGCTGGGGACGATCATCGCCGAGCGCCTGCTCGATCTCTGCGTGCTCATGGCGCTGCTCATCGCGGCCGGCGCAGTGGTGTTCTGGCACAAGGCGCCGCAGGCGCTGGTGCCCTACGTCATCGCCGGCACCACGATCTGTCTGGCCGGTGTCGGCGTGATCCTTGCCATGCGAGCAGGCCGTGGCCAGCGTCTCCTGCGCCTGCTGCCCGAGGCGATCTTCCACCGCTACGAGAGCTTCCGCATCGGCACCGTGCACTCGCTGGCGCGATTTCCCACCCTCGGCGTGCTCACGGTCCTGGTCTGGGGGTGCGAGGCGGCCCGCCTCGGCTTCGTCGTATCCGCGCTGGGATTCGGCGGCCTGCTCGGGCCGTCGCAATTCGTTGTGATCGCCCTGGTCGCTGCGCTGCTGACCACCATTCCGTTCCTCCCCGGCGGCCTCGGTCTCGTGGAGGCGGGGATGGTGGGCGTCCTGATCGCCATCGGCGGCGTGGGCCGCGAGGCCGCGGTGTCCATCGCGCTTCTCGACCGCAGCATCAGCTACGGCAGCGTCGTCGTCGTCGGGTTCCTCGTCTTCCTGCTGATTCACGTCCGCCACGCCCGTCCGATCCCGGCACCGGCCGGCGGGTGAGGGCGCTCGTCACCGGCGGAGCCGGCTTCATCGGCTCCCACCTCGTCGACGCGCTGGCGGCGGCCGGCGACGACGTGACCGTCATCGACGACCTCTCACGCGGCAGGCGCGACCACGTGCCTGCGCAGGCGCGGCTGGTCGAGCTCGACATCTGCGACAGCTCGCTCACCGACGTGGTCGGCCGCGCCGCGCCGGAGGTGGTGTTCCACCTCGCCGCGCAGATCGACGTGCGTGCCTCGGTGCGCGATCCACTGGCCGACGCCGGAACCAACGTCGTGGGGACGGTCAACCTGCTCGGGGCCTGCGTCGCGTCCTCGGTGCGGCGGGTGGTGTTCGCCTCGACCGGTGGCGCGATCTACGGCGACACGGAGGACATTCCCACGCCGGAGACGCACGCGTGCGCACCGGAGTCGCCCTACGGCACCGCCAAGCTGTCCGCGGAAGCGTACGGCGGCACCTTCGAGCGCATCCGCGGCCTGGAGTTCGTCGCGCTGCGCTACGCCAACGTATACGGACCGCGCCAGGATCCGCACGGTGAGGCCGGCGTCGTGGCCATCTTTGCGACGCGCCTGCTCCGCGGGTACGACTGCGTCATCAACGGCGATGGGACGCAGACCCGCGACTACGTCTACGTCGCCGACGTCGTCGAGGCGAACCGGCGCGCTGTGTCGGTGACCCCTCCGGGCGTCTTCAACGTGGGTACCGGCACCGAGACCAGCGTCAACGAGCTGTTCGCGCGAATGCGCGTGCTGGCCGGGTCCGCGGCCGAGGCCCGGCATGCACCGGCCAAGCCCGGCGAGCAGCGCCGTTCCTGTCTCGACATCGGGCGAGCGCGCGAGCGGCTGCAGTGGCGGCCCACGATCGACCTGGACGCGGGGCTACGGCGCACGCTCGACTTCTTCCGCGACCGCTGACGCCCGGAGCAACGGCGCCGCGTCCTGGAGGCACCGCGCAGCGTGCGTGCGCAGCGCGCCGACCGCCGCTCGCATGCCGTCACCGCTCCCATAGTTCTCGTCGGCGCAGAGCGATGCCGCCCATACCAGCTCGTCGACCGCGACGGCGAGCAGCGCGTGCGCACCCGCACTCGAATCGTCGAGCGCCACGACGTCCACTCCCTGCAGCTGCTGCGCCAGTGCTCCGAACCGGCGCCGCAGTGTCCGCGCGGTTGCGATCGCGCTCGGCGGCGTGGGCAGCAGCGGCGTCGCGGTGGCCAGCTCGCCGAGTCCCGCAAGATCATCGCCGGCTGCGCTGAGCACGGTGCGCATCAGCGCCACGGGGTCGAGGGTCGCCGCGGTGCCACGGCCAAGCGTGCGGTACGCGAGGATGAGTCCGGCGAGCACCACCAGTCCAACGACGATGTACACCGCCACCCGGGTGCGGCGCCGCCTACTTGTAGCGGAAGGTGATGCGGCCCCGGCTCAAATCGTAGGGGCTGAGCTCGACGCGCACCCGGTCGCCGATGAGGATGCGGATGTAGAACTTGCGCATCTTGCCGCTGGTGTAGGCGAGCACCTCCTGCCCGGTCTGCAGCCGCACCTTGAACATGGCGTTGGGCAGCGGCTCGACCACCGTGGCATCCATCTCGATCGTCTCCTCTTTGGGGCTGGTGGTGGCACCGTCCGCGGACGGCGGGCGCCGTGTGGGCGGGCGCCGGCGGGCGCCACCAGGCCTGGGAGGACGACGTGCCAAGAGGTAGATCTCCGCGTTGCTGTGCTGCTGCCGAGTGCCGATCGAGCGTAGCACGCCGATCGCGGGGTTCCTGAGCCCTGGTACCGTCTTATAGATGGAGGACCAGGCGGGATCGCCGCTGCTGCAGGCACTGGGGCTGCGCCCGCTCGTCTTCGACGGCGCCGTCGGCACCAGCCTGCAGGCCGTCAATCCCACCACCGATGACTTCGGCGGCGCGCGCCTCGAGGGCTGGATCGACGGCCTGGTGCTGCACGCCCCCCACCTCGTCGAGCGCCTGCACCGGTCGTTCCTCGAGGTGGGCTGCGACGCTATCGAGACCTGCACCTTCCAGGCGTCCCCGCTGCGACTCGCCGAATGGGGACAGGCTGAGAACGCGTTCGAGCTGAATCGCAGCGCTGCGGAGCTGGCACGCAGGCTCTGCGACGAGTTCTCGACCGCGGAGCAGCCGCGCTTCGTCGCCGGCAGCATGGGGCCGAGCGGATACCTGCCGGCGTCGTCGGATCCCACGCTTGGTGCGATCGGGTTCGGAGATCTCGTCGACACCTTCACCGTGCAGGCGCACGGGCTCCTCGAGGGCGGCGCCGACTGCATCGCGATCGAGACCGCGCAGGACATCCTCGAGGTGAAGGCTGCTGTGTTCGGCACGCGCCGCGCGTTCGAGCTGGCGGGCCGCGTGGTTCCGATCCTCACCTCGGTCAGCCTCGATCAGACCGGGCGCATGCTGCTGGGCACTGACATCGGCGCGGTGGCGACGATTCTCGAGGGTCTGGGGGCCGATGTCATCGGCATCAACTGCTCCACCGGGCCCGACTACATGAGTGAACCGGTGCGCTACCTCTGCGCGCATACGCAGCGTCCGGTCTCGTGCATTCCCAACGCCGGGCTGCCCATCAACGTCGGCGGTGTCGCCTGCTACCAGCTCGAACCCGAACCGATGGCGGCCGACCTGGCCCGGTTCGTGCGCGAGTTCGGCGCGTCGATCGTCGGGGGCTGCTGTGGCACCACACCGGCGCACATGGCGGCGATCATCGCGGCGGTGCGCTCCGTGGAGCGCGCCCGTCCTGAGGTTGACACCGCCCCACGGCTCGCCGGCAGCATGCGCTCCATCGCGCTGCGTCAGGAGCCACCGCCTCTCCTCATCGGTGAGCGCGTCAACGCGCAGGGATCACGTGCGGTCAAGCGGATGCTGCTCGCCGACGACTACGAGGGCGTGCTCGAGGTGGCGCGCGTCCAGGTCGAGGGCGGCGCGCATACGCTCGACGTCTGCGTCGCGCTCACCGAGCGCAGCGACGAGGACGACCAGATGCGCGCGCTGGTGAAGACGCTGCAGATGAGCATCGACGCACCGCTCGTGCTCGACAGCACCGATGCCGATGTCATCCGCGCCGGGCTCGAGGCGAACCCCGGCCGGGGCATCGTCAACAGCGTCAACCTCGAGAACGGCCTGGCCCGCTGTGAGGCCGTGCTGCCGCTGGTGCGTGACCACGGCGCGTGCGTCATCGCCCTCACCATCGATGAGGCCGGGATGGCCAAGACGGCCGCGCGCAAGCTCGAGGTGGCGCGCCGCATCCACGACATCGCCTGCAACGATTACGGGCTGCAACCGGATCGTCTGCTCTTCGACGCGTTGACGTTCACGCTCGCCACCGGTGAGGCCGAGTGGGTCGACTCCGGCGCCGAGACCATCGAAGGCATACGCACCATCAAGCGCGAGCTCCCCGGCGTGCTCACCGTGCTGGGGGTGTCGAACGTCTCGTTCGGGCTGTCGCAGCAGGCTCGCCCGGTGCTGAACAGCGTGTTCCTCTACCACTGCGTCGAGGCCGGGCTGGACGCGGCCATCATCAACCCGGCGCACGTGATGCCGTATGCGGAGATCGAGCCGGAGGCTCGCCGGCTTGCCGAGGATCTGATCTTCAATCGCAGCGCCGACGCGCTGACCAACTTCATCGCGCACTTCGACACGACCGCGGCGCCGCAGGCAGAGGGCGGCCAGGTGGCGGACCCGTTCGCCGGGCTCGCGCCCGCCGAGCGCATCCACGCGCAGATCTTGCATCGCCGCAAGGAGGGCATCGAGGAGCAGATCGACCTCGCGCTGCAGGATCGCGATCCGGTGACCGTGCTCAACGAGATCCTTCTGCCGGCGATGAAGGACGTCGGCGACCGGTTCGGCGCCGGCGAGCTGATCCTGCCCTTCGTGCTGCAGAGCGCCGAGGTGATGAAGCGCGCCGTCGCCCACGTGGAGCAGTTCCTCGAGAAGCGTGAGGGTTACACCAAGGGCAAGGTGGTGCTCGCCACCGTCTTCGGCGATGTGCACGACATTGGCAAAAACCTGGTCAACACCATCCTGACGAACAACGGCTACACGGTGTACGACCTGGGCAAGCAGGTGCCATTGAGCACGATCATCGACAAGGCGCAGGAGGTCTCGGCGGACGCGATCGGGCTGTCGGCGCTCCTCGTGAGCACCAGCAAGCAGATGCCGCTCTGCCTCAAGGAGCTCGACGCTCGCGGCCTGCAGTACCCGGTGGTCATCGGCGGCGCTGCGATCAACCGCGGCTTCGGCCGCCGCATCCTCTACGTCGATGACGACCGCGTCTACGAGCCCGGGGTGTTCTACTGCAAGGACGCCTTCGAGGGACTCGACACTGTCGATCAGCTTGTCGATCCCGCGCGCCGCGGGGACCTGCTGACACGCGTGCGGGAGGAGGCGGTGGTGCATCGCGAGCGCGAGCGCGCCAAGCACGACCGCCGCGCAACGTCGGCGGCGGCCACCGGCCAGCAGGCGCCACGCAGCGCCACGCGGCGCGATGCTCCCATCCCCACCGCGCCGTTCTGGGGGCCGCGCGTGCTGCGCGACATTCCCATATGGGACGTCTACCCGTGCATCGATCGCACCTCGCTGTTCAAGATGAGCTGGCAGTTCCGCGGAGTGCACGACGCCGATCGCTGGCAGGAGCTGCTGCGCACCGAGCTCGAGCCTCGCCTGCAGCGGTCGATGGAGGAGGCGGAGCGCGACGGATGGCTGAGTCTGCAGGCGCTGTACGGGTACTGGCCTGCGCTGGCCGAGGGCGACAGCGTCGTGGTCTACGACCCTGGTGACGTCGACCGCGAGCTGGGGCGCTTCACATTCCCGCGCCAGGTGGAGCAGAACCGGCTGTGCCTCGCCGATTACGTTCGCTCTGCAGAGGACGCGGCCGATGGTGAGCGCGACGTGATCGCGTTGCAGCTGGTGACCACCGGTCCCGGCGCCTCCGAGTTGTCAGGCCGGCTGCAGGAGGACGGCGCCTACGACGACATGCTCCGCATCCACGGCTTCGCCACCCAGATGGCCGAGGCCACCGCCGAGTGGCTGCACCGCCGCATTCGTCGCGAGCTGCGACTGCCGGAGGAGCAGGGGCGCCGCTACTCCTGGGGGTACCCGTCGTGCCCCGACCTGCACGACCACGAGGTGGTCTTCCGCATCCTGCCTGCCGATGACATCGGGCTCGCGCTGACCACCGGCTACCAGCTGGTGCCGGAGCAGTCGACCGCGGCGATCGTCATGCACCACCCCGAGGCGCGCTACTTCGGCGTCTACGGACTGGAGCCGGCACCCGACCCGGAACTCGCAGCGGCGCGCTGAGGCGGTCGACCAACACCCGGGAGCGCGTCACAATTCGGTCATGGAACTGCTGGAGAGGGACCAGCAGCTCGGGGCACTGAGCGCCTTTCTGCGGGACGTCCACGCCGGTAACGGCCGCCTCGTGCTGATCAGCGGGGACGCCGGGTCGGGCAAGTCCGCCCTGCTGCGGCAGTTCTGCATGACCCTCGGTGCGCAGACGCCGGCGTTGTGGGGCATGTGTGATCCGCTGACAACACCGAGGTCGCTGGGCCCGCTGCTCGACATCACTCCCGACCTCGGGGAAGACCTGAAGGCGGCGCTTGCCACGGGCAACAGGGACGCCGTGTTCGAGGCGACGCTCACCGCACTCGCCGATCGTGACACCGCGGTGCTCGTCGTCTTCGAGGATCTCCACTGGGCGGACGAGGCGACGCTCGACTTGGTGCGCTTCCTCGGCCGGCGCCTCGGCACACTCAACGTGCTGCTGCTCGCAACCTACCGCGAGGATCAACTCGGACCCGATCACCCATTGCGGCTTGTGCTCGGCGACCTCGCATCGATGGAAGGGATCCGCTGGTTGACGGTGCCGCCGCTCTCCATCGGAGCCGTCGCGAAGCTGGCCGCCGGAAGCAGCTTCGATCCCGTACGGTTGCACGCGGAGACGAGCGGCAACGCCTTCTTCATCACCGAGGTCCTCGGCAGCCGCAGCAGCGGCCTGCCGCCGACCGTTGCGCACGCCGTCCTGTCGCGCGCACGCCGGCTTTCAGGGCCGGCGCGCGCCACCCTCGATGCCGCCGCTGTTGCCGGACCGCGCGTCGAAGGGGCTGTGCTGAGCAGCATGCGCGACGTCGATGACAGCGCGCTCGACCAGTGTGTGCA
>DASUWI010000099.1:0-37509 GCA_036378495.1 Candidatus Dormiibacterota bacterium | reverse complement strand
TGCCAGCCGCTCCTGCAGCTTCTCGCGGTCCCAATCGGAGGTGGACTTCTCCATCTCCGCCTTGATCTGCTCGATGCGGCCCTTGATTGCGTCGGCGGTGCCGGCACCCTCGACGATCGTGGTGTCGTCCTTGCTGACGGTGACCCGCCGGGCGCGGCCGAGCGAGTTCAGCTGGGCGTTTTCGAGCTTGAGGCCCACCTCTTCGCTTATCACCTGGCCGCCGGTGAGGATGGCGATGTCCTGAAGCATGGACTTGCGGCGGTCACCGAAGCCCGGCGCCTTGACCGCGACCGCATTGAAGGTGCCGCGCAGCTTGTTGACGATGAGCGTGGCGAGCGCCTCGCCCTCCACATCCTCTGAGATGATCAGCAGCGCCTTGCCGCTCTGCACCACCTTCTCGAGGATGGGCAGCAAGTCGGCGATGGCCGAGACCTTCTTGTCGGTGACGAGGAGGTACGG
This sequence comes from Candidatus Dormiibacterota bacterium, assembly GCA_036378495.1. Classification (GTDB taxonomy): domain Bacteria; phylum Chloroflexota; class Dormibacteria; order Aeolococcales; family Aeolococcaceae; genus JAFALX01. Next base: position 37,050 of record DASUWI010000099.1, on the reverse strand, counting down.
ATCCTCGAGCACGGCCTCCATACGCTGGGCGTTGGTGACCATGTACGGGGAGATGTAGCCCTTGTCGAACTGCATACCCTCGACAAGCTCGAGCTCGGTCTCGAGGCCCTTCGACTCCTCGACGGTGATGACGCCGTCCTTGCCCACCTTCTCCATCGCGTCGGCCACGGTCTCACCGATCGTGGGGTCGGCCGCCGAGATGGAGGCCACCTGCGCGATCTTCTCGCGCTCGGTGATCGAGATCGACTGGGCCTTGATGGCCTCGGTCACTGCCTCGACGCCCTTGTCGATGCCGCGCTTGAGCAGGATGGGGTTGGCGCCGGCGGCCACGTTCTGCAGGCCGGCGGTGATCAGCGCCTGAGCCAGGACGGTGGCGGTGGTGGTGCCATCACCGGCGATGTCGTTGGTCTTGCTCGCCACTTCCTTGACCAGCTGGGCGCCCATGTTCTCGAAGGGCTCCTCGAGCTCGATCTCCTTGGCGATGGTCACGCCGTCGTTGGTGATGGTGGGCGAGCCGAACTTTTTGTCGAGCACGACGTTGCGGCCCTTGGGGCCGATCGTGATCTTGACGGCGTCGGCGACGCGATCCACTCCCCGTTTGAGGGAGGCGCGGGCGTCGGCGTCGAATTCAAGCTGTTTGGGCATGGGTCCTCCTATGGATGGCTATGGGGTCGTCGCTCTCTGCTGACGGTAGTTTAGCACTCTGCGTGGAGGAGTGCTAGCGGGTGCGGAGGCGGAGTGCTAAGGCGCTACGACTACTGACACGGCTACCACAGCCATGCGATAGTCGCACCCAAGGGAATGGCGGAGGACCTCGACGACTCGGTCCGGTTAGCGGCCTTCAACTTCCTGGCGGAACAGGCTCGACTCCACGGTGAGTGGTGGCCACCAGTGCTGCGGAGGGACTCGCTCGCCGCCGGTTTCACCTTTCAAGGGCGGCGCGTCCCGCTACTCGGACCGCAGGGAATCTTCAAGCCCGCAATTCTCCCAGCGCTCCCACTGAGCATCACGACAACTGCTCCGAGCCTCCGGAAGCCAGCGCCGTACGAGGACGAGTTTGGATACGGGTACCTCGTCTATCGATACCGCGGAACAGATTCCAGGCATGGGGACAACGTCCGACTGCGTGCGGCGATGCTCGAGCGCAAACCTCTCATCTATTTCCACGGGATTGTCGCTGGCCGCTACCTCGCCGTATGGCCGGTGTTCATAGTCGGCGACTCCCCGGGTGAATTGTCCTTTCAGGTCGCGTTTGACCCGGGAGAGCATCTCGACGTTCCTGAGCTTGTTGCTGAAGAAGATGCGCGGCGCGCATATGCGCTGCGCCTCGTCAAGCAGCGCCTCCACCAAGTTGGCTTCCGTGAGCGCGTTCTCACTGCGTACCAAAGAACGTGCTCAGTATGTCGTCTCCGACACGATGAGCTGCTTGACGCGTCGCACATCATCCCGGATGGACGGCCGCGCGGCGATCCCATCATCCCGAATGGCCTCGCTCTCTGCAAACTGCACCATTCGGCGTTCGATACCAACATCATCGGAATCCGGCCAGATCTGACGGTCGAGGTCCGTCCAGACGTCCTGTCGGAATCCGACGGCCCGATGCTCGTTCATGGATTACAGGAAGCCAATAATCGTCGGATCTGGGTTCCTCGGTCTCACGAACTGCAGCCTGGCCGCGACCGCCTCGAGGAGCGATACGAAGAGTTCCGTCGTGCGTGCTAGTACTTGACCGTGTACGTCGGCTTCACCAACGACGCCTGCTACGACCACTTTAAGTCTTAGCAAGCCCATGGTGCAGACCAAGCGCCACAGAGCCGAAGTCGCGGCCCAGCTGCTCGATGTCGTCGGAGAACGCGACACCAGTCCCGCGTGAATGCTACGGGGACGGAACCGCCTCAGTGGCGCCGGTTGCAACGCGACGCAGCCTTTGTCCGCTGCGCGTCCGCGACGTGTCCGTCAGGAAGCCGCAACGTCTGTAATCAGGTTGGGTATCACGCACCGAATTCGCTCGTGCGTCGCGGCCGGCAAGCTCCATCACTCGCGTGCACACATTGTCGAGGAATCGACGATCGTGCGAGACCAGCACAAACGCGGTCGTCACCTGGTTCATGAAGCCCTCCAACCACTCGATCGCCGCCAGGTCGAGATGGTTGGTCGGCTCGTCGATAAGGAGGGGTCCGCGTCCTGCACCAGCAGTTTGGCCAGGTCCACGCGCCACTTCTGACCGCCGCTGGGCTGAGCGGGATGTCGTTGCAGCACATCGCCGAGGTCAAGGCCGCCCAAGCCCCTCACGGGTCTTCGGCCAATGAAATGGTCTGTGCTATGGTCAATTTGGCGCGTTTGCGTTGACCAGGGGCATGACAACGGTAGCCGAAACTTGGGGTGGAGGATCTGATGGGGTTCAGGGTGGAACCGAGCCGAGAGGTGATCTACGAGCCGGAGGTCACTCAGCTCCCGGCGCCGGAGCCGGAGCCAACCGCGGTCCCAGCTCCCGAACGGGAAGCCGAGCCAGTTCCCGCCACATAGAACACTCCGGCGGCCACGCCGTGGGCTACCGGGCCTGGGTTGTCTCCGCGGACGGGCTGCTCACCTCGATCGGGGTCCCCGACCACGTGTGGACGTCGGCGCAGGCCACCGCGGAGTGCCGGCAGGGCGGTCGTAGCTCACACCCCGGCGTCGAGCACGTCCCACCCGTCTGGGAGTGCACATGCGGGATCCACGCGTTCACCTGCCTGCACGACGCCATCGGGTTCATGGGCGAGCGTCTCGTCGCAGGAGTCGTGCGCGGCTGGGGGCGCACGATTCATCACGGCGACGAGGGCTGGCGCAGCGAGCACGCCGAGATCATCGCGCTCGCCCCGGTGTACGACGGCGCCGGCATCGACGGCCACCTTCGCGCCTTCGCCTCCCGAGAGGGCACGATCGTGACCACGCTGCCGGCGCTCCGCATCATTGCCGGCGAGCACGGCGCCGGCGAATCCCGCTCAGCTACGCGCTGACGATTCGCTGCACCTCCGAGCGCACCGGCGCCTCGAGCTGGTCGATGTGCACGCCCTGCAGGCGCGCCACACTCGTCAGCACGTTCCCGAACTCGCGCGCGACCGGCACGTCGCCGGTCGGCTGCACAACCTGCGTGCCGTCATGGCGGTACACGCCGATCTGCAGCTCCGGTAGCGCGGCCGCCGAGAGCTCCGCTCGCGGCACGCGCGCGGTGAACTCGTAGTCCGACGCCTCGGAGAAGTGGTGGCCCTCCATGCCCTTCGTCGGCGTCTCAGGCGGGAACGAGCGCCAGACCGGGTCGGGGATCGACCCGAACCCGATGCGCTTGTTGCCGAGCGTCACCTCGTACGCGAGCCCGCCGAAGACGGGCTCGGGCGGGCCGAGTGGACCGGGGACCTCGCTGATTCCGATCACCTTGGGGTTGCCGTTGCTCACCCGCACCTGGATGCGCACGTACGACTCTTTGCTGACCATCGTCACCACCCCGGGTCGCGCCTGTTGCGGCTGGTAGCTCTGCGGAATGCGCTCCTCAGCTTGACTCCGTACGAACTCGGCCATCACGAGCCCGGATGTTGCAGCGGCCGCGGGGTGAGCGACCATCTCCAGCTGCTGCCCGCTGATCAGCTGCCGCTGAATGGTCATCGACATCACCGGCAGGCCGGCGTTCTCGACGATCGGTGGCAACTCCGCGCCGGTCGGCTGAACGAGGTGCTCGCCGACGCCCAGTCGCCGCGCGATCGAGCTGGCACTTGGGCCCAGCGCACCGGCGGCGGCGTTCTCGGGGGACCCGTTGGTTTGATCAGTCATGACTTCGTCCTCACCAGTTGCGGCCGTAGCGGTAGTTGTGGATCCACCGGTAGTAGATCTTCTGCAACGACAGACCAGGCAGCGCCCTGATCATCCCGAACCAGTCGGTGTTGTGCACGAAGAGATCGCGCTTGCCGGCGACCCCCTCGTAGTTGCAGGGCGCGAACTGGTCGACAGCGCCGAGGTTCCATTCCCCCACCCAGTCGGCGGTCCACTGCGCGTTCAACGCGGCGCCGGACGACCTCATGGTTCCGAGGTACTGGGTGGACCAGTCCTGCCAGTTGTAGACGAACAGGTCGGTCTTGCCATCGCCGTTGATGTCGCAGGTCCAGTGACTGTCGTTTTTGCGCATCTGCCAGCCTGGCACGTTGCCGTCGTAGCGCTGTGCCATCTGCAGCTCGCTGCCGGTGGAGCGCAGCATCCCGAGATAGGCGATCGACCAGTTGGAGCCGTTGAAGATGTAGAGGTCGGCGCGTCCGTCGCCGTCGAAATCCCCGACGAAGCACTGGTCGCCGGGCGTCATCTGCCAGTCGGGAAGCAGCGCGTCGTAGCGCTTCGACATCGCCAGGTCGGCACCGCTCGACGCGAGCATTCCGAGGTAGGGGATCGACCAATCGGAGCCGTTGAAGACCCACAGGTCCTCCTTCTTGTCCCCGCTGAAATCACCGACGAAGTGCTGGTCGCCGGGCTTCATCTGCCAATCCGGCATCACCGAGTCGAAGCGTTTCACCAGGCTGAACGACGTTCCCGTGGAGTGCAGCATGCCGACATACGGGATTGACCAGTCGTGCCCGTTGAACACGAACAGGTCCTTGCGACCGTCGCCGTCGAAGTCGGCGACGTAGAAGCGGTCGCCGGGGCGGAACTGCCAGCCGGGCATGCTGTTGTCGTAGCGGGCGATGAGCTTCAACCCGTTGTTGCCGTCGTCGGCGAGCAGACCGAGGTACGGAATGGACCAGTCGTTGCCGTTGAACACGGCCACCTCGTCCTTGCCGTCCCCGTTGAAATCGCCGATGTAGAACTGATCCTGCGTCCGGAACTGCCACGACCCGGGAATCGTCTCAACCATGCTGAACACGATGTCGAGCTGGCTGCCGCTCGAGCGATAGATCTGGATCGCGTTGCCGTTGTGAACGAGCAGGTCGTCCTTCTTGTCGCCGTTGAAGTCGCCGGCGTACGCGCTTAGGAACGTCCGCTGCGCCTTGGGATCGGTCTTGGTCTTGACGACCGTGTAGCACACGGGGCAGTACGGCGGCGTGTTGGAGTTCATCCGGCAGTTGATGACCGGCCGGTAAACGCCGGTGTCCTTGGTGGCGCCGCCCTCGAACAGACCGACGTCCTGGTTGTCGTCCCAGCCCGCCGGCTTCGCGCCGACGTTATAGCCTGAGCAGCTCCCGGTGCCGGTTGGGACTGGCGTGCTTGGCGCGACGAACCGGCCCCACTTGAGGGTGGCGCGGTTCGTGTTGATGGTGTCGTTGGGCACGCCGGGCTCGCCGCCCGAGTACGCTCCGTTGCCGCAGTACTCGTCACCGAAACCGCCGTATCCGTGGCCGAACTCGTGTGCGATCACCTGCCAGCCCACACCCATCGGTACCGTTGCGAAGCCGCCGCCGCCGCATCCGCCGTAGTTCGGGTCGTTGAGGATGATCAGCACCAGCTTGGTGATCCGGCACCCATGTGTTCAGCGCGTTGTTGATCAGCGTCGAGCTGTTGGCGCCCCACTCGAGCCAGCAATGGGACCACGAGCCGTTGAAGATGATGCCGAGCGCCGTGTCATACAGCGTCGTGCTCAGCAGCGTGCCGTTGTCGTATTTCCGCTGGCTGACGCCGGAGTGGTTTGACATGAGGTTGACGCGATAGATGTTGAAGCCCTGTTTGTCCTCGTAGTAGTAGTCGTTGCCAAAGACTCCGTCGAGGAGTAGCGATTGCACCTTCGCGTCGTAGGTCGCCTGGTCGGCCGCGGTGAACCCGTCGCCGAGCACGGCGATGTTCACCTTCGTTCCGGGCGGACCCGAGCTCAAGACCTGCGTCATGCTGTCAGGCACGGCCAAGTACCTCCCTCAAAGCGCATCTAAAGCGTCACATTGCCGCCCTTGCGGTGTGTGCGGTCAGGCCCTCGTCCACGCTTCCTTCGAAGCGGCGGCGCGAACGGTACTCGTGGTGACTCCGGAAGTCAAGGGGACGTGTCGGATGCGTACTAAGGCGCCGCGAGCACGAGCACCTCGTCGTTCACCGTGACGCGCTCGCCGTAGCGGATCTTCAGGCGTCCGCCGCTTGCTGTCGCGATGTGCACGCCGCCGCCGTCGATGCTCACGATCGTGCCGCGATAACCGCCATTTGCCTCAAGCGTCATCCCTTCACGAGCGCTGATGGTCTTCTCTGTTGGTGGTTTCTGTGTCGAGCCGCTGCCACGTGCGCCTGCAGGCGCGGGTCGCGGTTCCACCCACGGATCGGAGAGCTGTTGAATGAACGGGCTTGGCCGCGCTCTGTCCGATAAGACGACCACCTGCCCGCGGCCGCGCGTGATCGCCACGTGCAGGATGCGACGCTCTTCCTCGACATCGGGTGCACGCCGGTGCGGGAGAATCCCATCACGCACGTCGGCGACGAGAACACGGTCCCACTCCTCACCCTTCACCTTGTGCACCGTCGCGAGGGTGACACCGTCACGACCGGACGGTCGCGCGAGCACCTCCCGCAGCCAGCTCTCAAACGTGACGACATCGGGGTGCAGGCCGGCGAGATTCACGAGCGCGTCGAGATCATCGATGTGCGACTCCGCGAGGCTCGTCGCATCCAGCTTCTGCATCGCCTGTTCGAGGCCCACCTGCCGGATCGCGTTCAGCACGGCTCGCGTGTCGCCCCTCGAGACCGCTCGGCGGACGTCGCGCAGCGCATCGATGAAGTCATACACGCGGCCGACGAACCGCCCCGGTCGCTTGCCCGCCGGCGCGCGCAAGTCGGCCATCGTCCAGACCCGCCGGCCGCGTATGTCGTCGAGCACTTCCCTGGTGAATGCGCGTGACGGACGGCGTGCCGCCTCGTCGAGGTCGCTCGATTGCATCGCGGTCGGTGCCAGCGCGAGGCGGAGGTACGCCAGCGCCGAGCGCACCCCGGTCCGCTGCAGGATCTCGGTCGACACTGCGTTGACCACGGGGACGCCATCGGTGTGCAGCGCCACCTGCGGCGTGAGCAGTGATGCGTTGACCCGGCACAGCACGGCGATACTGCGCGGAGTGCTCCCGGCGTCGAGCCAATCACGCACGACCGCACTGATGGTCTCGGCCGTTGCATCGGCGCTGTGCTGCAGAACGGTGAAATCCGGCGTCGAGGACTGCACGCGCGCCGCCCGAATCTTCTTTCGTACGCGGACGCGGTTGTGCGTCAACAGCGTCGACGCAGCTGCGACGACCGCGGGCGGGCACCGGTAATTCAGCTCCAGTGCGTGCGCTGCGGCGCCTGGGAAGAGGTCCGCGAAGTCGATTAGAAAACGAGGATCCGCGCCCGCATAACCGTAGATGACCTGGTCGTCGTCACCGGTGCCGAACACATCGAGCGCAGGGCTGGCCAGCGTGCGGATCAGCAGGAGATGCAGCGGCGTCAGATCCTGAAACTCGTCGACCAGAAGGTGCCGGCAGCGGCGCTGCCACGAGCGCCTCAACTCTGCATTGCCGAGCAGCAGCTCGCACGTCCGGTACAGCTGCTCGTCGTAGTCGGCGAGGTTGCGTTCGATCAGCTCGGCACGGTATCCGCGGAAAGCGGCGGCGAAGCCGGGGATGTCGCTGAAGGTCGCCTCGACCTCGGCAGGATCACGCAGGCCCTGCCGCGTGTTCTCGAGCGCATCGAGATACGGTGCCACTGGATCGGTGTTCGCGCGGCGGTCGAGAATCGGACAGTGCTGCTCGATGAGCTTGCGGCGTTGTGAGGCGTCGATCAGCTGGACTCCCGGGACCGCATCGCGAAGGATTGCCCAGCCGAGCGAGTTGAGCGTTTGCACGCGCGGCGCGAAGTCGGCCGTGCGCCGCTCCATCTCCTCCTGCGCGCGCTTGTTGTACGCCACGGCGACGACCTGCTCGCGACCGTAGCGGCGGTCGACGACGAGATGTCGCAACCGCTCGGTGAGCACGCGTGTTTTCCCCGATCCAGCCGGCGCGATCACGCGAGCGCCGCCCGACAAATGCCGGACCGCACGCAACTGCTCGGCGGCGAGGCCTGCTCGAGGTTCGGTGAGCGGTGCAGCTGGGAGCAGCGACCCGGCTTCCACGTCGAGGTGATGCAGGATCCGTTGATCGCCGAACGTGCCCCGGGCAAACGGCCGCCGTGGACCGCCGTCGACCCACGCCGGCTCGCCGCTCGGGAGGCGCACGTCCGCGGGCCCGTCCGGCGTCGCCGTGCCGCCGGCTCTCGCCGCGAGCGCGGTCCAGTGCCATCGGGGCGCCCGCCCGCCGCGGCCGTCGTAGCTGTTGTTCCACACCAGAAACAGCAGGCGATCCGCCCATGGATCGAAGCGAGGTGCCAGGTGCCACAACGGCTTCGTCCACGTGGCCGGCCGGCGCAGCGCGGCCGCGTCGACGTGCAACCTGATGATCAGCGGCCGGCGGCGCGCCCAGGCGCGATGCAGGCGGTCGACGGTACCGGTCCTCTCGAGTACATCGGCAGGAGTAACAGCGATCTCTGGCAACCCTTCCCACGAAGCGGGAACGGGGTCTTCGGGACCCAGGACAATTGAACGACCGAGCGCTCGCGGTCCGGGAACGAGCGGCGCCGCCAGCTCGGGAATCGGTTCTCGAACGGATTCGACGTCCAGCTCACCGGCACCGTCATCGGTCTCACGCGCGTCGCCCTCAGGTGCGACGTCGGCGATTTGCAGGGGCGCCGCGGCTCGGACCGTACCGGGGTGGGTAACGGTATTGGCATCCAGGGCTCGAAAGAGGCCGGCAGATGTCGCGTTCTTGATGCCGGTGCGCGGCGCACGGTCGCCTGCGAGAACGGCACGGCCCTCGGCCGAAATCTGCAGCGCGCTCCGCGCCGGCTGCTCGGCAAGCCCGAGGCGGACGAGCAACGTCCGGGCGTGGCCGACGCGATTGGCCAACTTGGTCTCTTTGCTGTTCGGGTTGACCAGTGCCGTGCGCTCATCCGTGCTGAGGTCGAAGTCGTCAGCGAGCTGACCGCGCACATCGTCGAGCGAGAGAACCTGGTCGCAGTCGAGCGCGCGAAGCAGGCACGCGGCGATCGTGGTCGTGGAGGGGATGGCCATGTGCACCGAACATCCTTGCACCGGCGACCGCGGTCAGTTTTCCGCGGCCGCCTCGGCCCAGCGCTCGTACAGCTCTGCCAGCGCCCCCGATGTACGGTCGTGCTCGCGCCCAACCGCCGCACCGTGCTCGGTGTCGGCGAAGGTCGCCGGGTCCAACAGCCGCGCGCGGAGCGAGGCCAGCTCCTGCTCGAGCTCGGCAATTTGCGCTTCGAGCTGCCGAAGCGACGCTCGCCCTCGTCGCGCGTCGGGAGCCGGCAGCGAGTTCTGCGACGCAGGCGAGTCGCCGGGAAGCCGCCGAGCAGAATGCGCGGGCGCAGTGCTTGCAACATTCTCGGCTCGCCGCTTGTCGCGGTCGCGCTCACGGAGGAGGTCGGTGTAGCCGCCGAGAACCTCACGCACTGTGTGCGCGGGGGTGGCTGGGCCGGCGTCATCGGCAGGTTCCAGTGCCCACGTGCGTGTGGCCACCGCATCGATCAGCGCGCGGTCGTGCGTCACCAAGATCACGCCTCCCGGGTAACGCTTGAGCGCCGCCTCGAGCACCTCCTGCGCGGGGATATCCAGGTGGTTGGTCGGCTCGTCGAGGAGCAGCAGGTTGGTCTCGTCGAGCGCGAGCTTGCCCATCATCAGACGGGCGCGCTCCCCGCCGCTCAGGTCGCCCACGCTTTTCAGCGCCTCGTCCCTGCTGAAGAGCAGCGCACCCAGCAGGTTGCGCCCGCGCTCCTCGCCGACCGCGTGCGTCGCCAGCAGATCCTCCAGCACGGTGCGCGACGCCTCGCTCGCGGCCACGTCGGAGGCGCCGTGCTCGGGGCTCAGTCCCAGGTCCTGGCGGTAGAGGCGTCGCACGGTTCGGGGGCCCAGCGTGAGCCGCCCCGCCAGCGGTGCGATGTCTCCCGCCAGTGTGTGCAGCAACGTGGACTTGCCGCTGCCGTTGGCGCCGACGACGGCGATGCGCTCTCCCGGCACAATGGTCGTCGGCGGCAGCTGCAGCAGCGGCCGGTCACGGCCGACGACGAGCTCGGTCGCCTTGAGCACGACGTTCGATGGTGGCGCGACCGCGAAGCGCAGCCGGGGCCGCCGCTCCGGTGGCGGCGGCGCCACGCGCTCGAGACGATCCAGTTGGGTCTGCCGGCCCCGCGCCTCGCGCGCACGCTGCCCCGCGCGATAGCGGCGGATGAATTCTTCCTGGTGCGCGATGTGCCCCTGCTGCGCCTCGTATTCCCGCCGCCGCCGCTCGCGCCGTTCGGCCCGGAGGCGGACGTACTGCGTGTACGAGCCCGGGTACACCTCTGCGACGCCGCCGGCGAGCTCCAGCACTCGCGTGCAGACGTTGTCGAGGAATCGACGATCGTGGGAGACCAGCACAAACGCGGCCGTCACCTGGTTCATGAAGCCCTCCAACCACTCGATCGCCGCCAGGTCGAGGTGATTGGTCGGCTCGTCGATGAGGAGCAGGTCGGCGTCCTGCACCAGCAGTTTGGCCAGCTCCACCCGCCGCTTCTGGCCGCCGCTGAGCTGAGCTGGGTGTCGTTGCAACACCCCGCCGAGGTCCAGTCCGCCCAAGGCCTCCCGCGCGCGCGTCTCCAGCTCGTAGCCGCCGGCGTCCTGATAAGCGTGCTGGAGCGTGCCGTAGCGTTCCATCACCGCGTCCACGTCGGGGGCGTGCTCACTCATCTCGCGCTCCAAGCGTGTGAGCTCTGCGTGCATCGCGGCGAGGTCGCCGCGCGATGCCATCACTTCGTCGAGCACTGAGCTCGCTTGCGGTTCCGGCGCATCCTGCGGGAGGTATCCGATGCGCAGTCCGCGAGCACGCTCGACGTCACCTGCGGTCGGCGTGAGCGTGCCGGCGATCAAGTTGAGCAGCGACGTCTTGCCGGATCCGTTCGCGCCCACGAGAGCTAGGCGGTCGCGCTTTTCCAGGCGCACGCTGAGGCCTGAGAAGACCGTCGCAGCTCCGAACGCGAGTCCCAAGTCCTCGCACACAATGAGTGACACAACCGCATTTTAGGCGTCGCCGCTGCGCTGTACCTTCGATACCGGAAGAGTCACGTTGGCATCGGCGCACTCTCGAAGTTCGGCGAGCTCGTCACCCCCTGACGCAACAGCTCAGCGGGAGGAGGCGCGTGATGGCGAAAGAATCCGCGGCGGCGATGGCAGATCCAGAACAGCACACGAATGAATGGAATTGTCGAGGGTCAATTGTGTACCGAGCGGAGCCATCGCTTCCTGTTACCAACCGCTCGACATCGCAATCCACCCGGGCGCGGGCAGGGACACGCGCGTCACCATCGAGCACGGTTGGCCGCCAATTCAGCCGCGCATCTCAACTGAGGATGTTGACCGCCCGTGCCGCCACAATTGCGACCGTCATCAGCGATGCGATCGACTGTGCCGCCATCAAGCTCTTCGCCCACAGTGTGAGCGGCATCGTGTCCGTAGGGCTGAACGCTGTCGCGTTGGTCAGGCTCACGTACATGTAGTCCATGAAGCTCGGCGCCCAGCCGGGCCGTCCGGAGCCGGGTGTCGCCATCTGCGGGAAGAGAAAGTCCGGCTCACGATGCGCTGCCTGGTGGCGCTCGAAGGGACCGCCGCGGTCGAGTTCCCAGTACCAGAGCGCGAACACGATCACGTTGGTGAGCCAGATCGCGATCGAGGAGAAGATCAGCTCGCGGCCTTCCTGCGCGCGGCCGTTGAGGAGTTCGTGGATCAGCAAGCCGAGGCTCAGCGTGTTGGCCGCCGAGATGATGCCGATGAGCACGATCGCGAGAATGCGACGTGCCGGATGATCGGCCGTCGTGCGGTGGGGCACGACGATCGAGAGCACGACGAGCACGATCCCCTCGAGCGTCGGCACGATCCACCGCGGATAGGGAATGAGCAGATCCGGGAGCACGAGGTACAGCGACATCGCAACGAGCACCGCCGCACGCGCCGGCCAGTACGTGCGGGGCGGCGCGGGCACGCCCCACGCCAGTTCCTCGACGCTGATGCCGGATGCCTTGAAGCCACCATCGTTGCCCTCGCTCGGACGGTCAGCGATGCTCACGAGTCAGGAGGGTACGGCCTCCGATCAGGTTTGTGCGCTCCGAAGTCGCGCTCCGCGACACCATCCGGCAGCTGCACCACCGCGTCTCGACGGTCTGAGTGGCTCGTGCCAATGACTAGTTCATGACCGCGGGCGTCGAAGCAAGACATGGCAGCAGCAACATTGCGCCTCGACGCCAATTCTCGATACGCGCTTTACGACCGCACGCCGCAGGCGCAGGCGTGGATCAAGTACCTCGCCGGTCCGCAAGGCGCGGCTGTATGGGCCAAGCTCGGCGGGTTCTCGTCACCGGGGAGTTGGGAGAAGCAGATGTGGCAGGACCTCATCAACTGCCTCAAGGATCCGGGCTCGGCAGGCATCACCTCGGTCCAGGCGACCATGGAGCAGCAAGCCACGGCGGCCTTGGGGCACCGATGGGGCGCGGCGCTCAGTCAGCCGGTGCGGCGACGACGGCCACTGGGTCGTGAGGACGGGCGGATATGTTCCCGGCCGCTCAGGCCCCGTTGCGCAATGTGGCCGCATAGCGCTTCCAGGGCCGGTCGATCAGGATCGGGTACAGTAGCCGCACCGGGGCCGGCAAGTTCGCCTTCATGAAGGCGCGGTCGGAGTCGTTGAGTGGCTCAAGCAGCAAGCCCAGAGCAATCGGCCGCTTGTCGCGAGGGATCTGGTTGAATCCGTGCTTGCCAACGTCGTTCCACTCTGCTTGCGTGAGCGTCACCGCCGCGAGCGGAACGATCTTCTGCTCCTCGTCGTCCAGGTGGCGCAGGGTTACCGCGTTGAGCTCGTCGAGGGCGCCCGTGAGTGCTTCACGAGTGGCGGGCGAGGGTTGGGAGCGCCAGGCTTTGCATGCGGCCGACGCCCGGTCAAGCGCCGCCGCGACCAGTTGATGCTCGTGCTCGACCTCGGTGGTCATAGGAACCTGATCAGGCACCCGCTCGATGAGCTTCGGATAAAGCAGCGCGTCTTCCCCGGCGTGGTGGACGTGCAGCATCGCGATGCCGAAGTCAATGTGATCAGCGAGGAACGTCACCCGCTCGGGTGACGGGACCGGTTCGGCGCGCACCAGGCGCGCCGCTTCGTCATACGCACGGCGGAACGCTTGGTGGACGATCGCCATATCGCGCACGTCGATCGGCTGTGTCTCCGACATCGGCAGTCCCTCGTAGCCGCACCATCGGTGGCGGCGCGTATCTTCTGCGTCGGCATGAGTCTAGTGATCAATGCTGGGGGCTGCAGCGGCCCTGCCAGCATTGACGCCTGCCTCATCACCCGGACACACACGTAGACGGCTGCGCCGCTCGCTCTCGGGCGGCGCAGCCGTACGGGCAGGCATCGATTGGGCTCGCGGACTTCAGTGGACCGCCTTCCGAGTGAACGTACGCACGGCGAGGCCAAGTCCAACTACCGCAAACAGGGCGACGACCCCGAGGCTGTACACCGCCATGCGCGCAGGATCGCCCGACCCCCAGATGTCGTGCAGGCCGCTCGCCGGCGCCCCCAGCAGTCCGTAGCGCACCACCGCCAGCGCGTGTGTCAGCGGCAGCACCTTGGCGAACGCATCGAGGAACGCCGGCAGCACGCTGATGGGAAACAGCGTCCCGGCGAAGAACCACGGCACGATCGCCACCGCCGGCGTGGCGCTGATGTACTCCTCCTGCCGGGCCATCCGGCTGGCCAGCGCCTCGGCGATGCCATACATGCCGATGGTGAAGAGCAGCGCCGCCCCCACGAACCAGGCCATGCCGGACGCCGTGAAGTGGAACTGCGCGCCGCGCAGCGCAGCAAGCACGATCAGCACGGTCAGCTGCAGCGCCGTGATGCCGGTGACCACGACCACGTTGCCGAGCACGAGCAGGGCCCTCGGGATGGGCGCCGCCAGCAGCTCACGCTGCGCCCCACCGAGACGGTCGACGATCACGCCGAGCCCGGCGAACTGCGTGTTGAGCGGTATGAGCAGGCCCACCGTCGCCAGGGCGACGAACGACATGTAGTCGACGCCGTTGTGCGTCGCACCGAAGGCGTCGCGCAGCGCGGGCGCGATCACCAGCGCGAAGAGCACCGGCGTGAGCAGTGGCACCACCAGCTCGCGGGGCGTGCGGACGCTCAGCGCGAGACGTCGTGCGGCCAGCGTCGCCACGGCTGCGAGCACGCGCGGGCGCGGCGTCCGCACCGGCGCAGTCACGGCGGTCGGGGTCAGGGTCATCGTTGCCATCGTTCTGTTCCTCGTTCTCGATGTGGTTGATTCCGTTGAGTTACGCGGCCAGGGCGATGCGGTCGCCGGTGAGCCGCAGGTACACGTCGTCGAGCGACGGCGGCCGCGTGCTGATTGCGGTCGCGCCGATGCCGAGCTCGCGGATCGCAGCCACCGCGCGCGGCGCGTCGCCGTTGCGCATCGGGATGGTCAGCGTGCCACCCACGGCGAAGGCCTGCTCGTCGGCGATTCGCTGCGCGCGCAGCACGGACAGCGCCCGCTGCCCGTCACCAGGCACCCGCAGCTCGATCACCTCGTGCCCCAACGAGCCGAGCAGCGTCACGGGCGCCTCCATGGTCACGATCCGCCCCTCGTGCATGATCGCCACGCGGTCGCAGAGCCGCTCCGCCTCGTCGAGGTAGTGCGTGGTGAGCAGGATGGTCATGCCGTCGGCGGCGCGGAGGCCGGCGATGGCGTCGATGAGCTCGGCGCGGATGCGCGGGTCGAGGCCGACCGTCGGCTCGTCGAGGAAGAGCACGCGTGGCCGCGAGACGAGCGCGCGCGCGATCTCCAGGCGGCGCCGCTGCCCGCCGCTGTACGTTGCGACGGGACGCGCGAGGATGCCGTCGATGCCGAGCAGCGATGCCATCTCATGCGCGCGGTCCGCGGCGCCCCGCGGCGCACCCCACAACAGGGCGTGGATGTCGATGTTCCGCTGCCCGCTGAGCGTCAGGTCGAGCACCTGATCCTGGAACACGACGCTGCTGGCGGCGCGCGCCTCGAGCGGCTGAGCCACCACGTCGTAGCCGGCGACGCGCGCCGCGCCGGTCGTGGGCCTTACCGTCGTCGTGAGCACGCCGATGGTCGTGGACTTGCCGGCGCCGTTCGGACCGAGCAACCCGAACACCTCACCCGGGGCGACGTCGAAGCTGATGTCCTTCACCGCCTCGACGCCACCCGGATACGTCTTGCGCAGCGACTGCACCTGGATGGCAGCGGTGGAAACAGATGGATCGGGATCTTCATGTGTGGAACGCACGTCGGCACCTCCTCCGGTGAAACACGCCGCGTGGTGCGGCTCGCTTCATGGACGAGGCGGCAGCGCACAACGTGACAGCGGCGCCACCTCCCGTGGGGCGCCGTCACATTCCCTGCCCCTGTCTCGTCCTAGAGTGGACATCCCTCCTCAGGAGCTGCCCATGACCGAGCACCTCGACCTCAACGACGCCGCAATCTCCGCTATCTGGCGGGAGCATCACCGCCACCTCATCGACGTCGCGTACCGCATGCTTGGCAGCGTCAGCGACGCGGAGGACGTGGTCCAGGAGGCGTTCACCCGCCTGCTCCGCAGTGACCGTGAGTCAATCAACGATGTGCGCGGCTGGCTCGTCGTCGTGGTCAGCCGCCTTTGCCTCGACCACCTCCGCTCAGCGCGCATACGCCGGGAGGCCTACGTGGGCCCGTGGCTTCCTGAGCCGGTCGTCGCCGGCGGTGACGGCCTCGCGCCCGACGACCGCATCACGCTGGACGACAGCGTGCGCATGGCGCTGCTGCTCGTGCTCGAGCGGCTGACGCCGGGCGAGCGCGTCGCGTTCATCCTGCACGACGTCTTCCAGTACTCCTTCGACGACATCGGGCGGATCATGCATAAGACGCCTGCCGCGTGCCGGCAGCTGGCGAGCCGCGCGCGCCGGCACGTGCAGGACGAGGACGTCAACCTGCGCGGCGCGATCGATCCCGTGGAGGCGCGGCGCGTTGCCGATCGCTTCATCGCCGCCGCAAACACCGGCAACATGCACGCGTTGCTCGAGGTGCTCGATCCCGAAGCGGCGGGCTGGACCGATTCCGGTGGCCTCGTGCCGGCGCCGCGGAATCGCATCGTCGGCCGTCAGCGAGTCGTCGATCGCCTCCTGCGGTTCCTCGACACGTTCCGCGTGACGCTGGAGCCGATGCCGGTGAACGCCGCGCCTGGCGCGATCGCGCGACAGGACGGCGAGATCATCGCGGCGCTCACGTTCGAGTTCAGCGACGGAGTGATCAAGGCGATCCACTCCGTCGCCAACCCCGAGAAGCTGACGCACGTGAAGGCGGCGCTGTCGCAGCCGAGGCAGGCGGCGCGACAGTGAGCCGCCTCACGTAACGGCCAACGGGGGTCGCGTTACCTCATCCGTTCGTCTTCGGGTGGCGGATGCAGCCCCCCGTCTGGTTGGCCACCCGGAGCGCGTTCAGGGTGTTGTCGTCGGCAAAGGCAATGTGCGCACAGCCCTTGGGGTCGATCGTCTCCATGTTGAAGTCGAGCAGGTTGCGGTTCGAGCTCGGCGCCTGGCAGAAGATGCCGAGGTTGCAGATGTCGCCGACGTGCATCGGTGTTGTCGTCAGCTGCGCCCTGCTCCACGTCGCCCGCGCCGGCGATGCCGTGAGGTTCAGCGACTGCCCAGCGAACAGGTTCCAGCTGCACGCGGGCGGGAATGTGGGCGGGTTGCCCGTGGCGGTCGGGCCGGCGCAACCGCCGGGGAGGAACTTGCCCAGGGAGTCGGTCGGCTCGATCTCGTTGGTGTGCAGCCAGCCGACGTCCACCTGACCCGGGGACGCGGCCGCGATCGTCGGGAAGACGTCTGTCCCGGCAGTGTTCGACGGATCAACCTCGTACGCCGCCGCGGCGCTGCCCGGGATGAGCCCGCCGCCGCCGTCCCATGTGGTGCCGCCGTTGGACGACCACACGACCCACGTGTGGTAGTCGCACGTGGGGTCGGACTGCACGGTTCCGGCCGCCGACTCCGCCGAGCAGACCGCCGGATTGTCGTTCGGACCCGGTGCGGTGAACCCGATGTACGGGTTGCCCTGGCTGTCGAGCGTGAACGACGCGAATGGCGACGATGCGTCGTGCCCGATGCCGGCGTCAAACGCCTGCTGCGCCGTCCACGTGGTGCCGCCGTCGTCGGAGTACGCCACCCACAGCGTGTGGAACGACTGCGCCATCGTGATGTTGCAGCCCGTTGCGTTCTGCGCCAGGTCCGCCGCGATCCACGACACGAAGATGCGGCCCGCGTGCGGGAGCCCGGGCTTCACGATCTGGACGCCGGTCGGAACCGTGTTGCACATGCTGTACCCCTGGGCCACGACGGCACCGGTCACGGCGCTGTTGGCCAGCACGTCCATGGGAGGCCCGAACGTCGCCCCGCCGTCGTGCGAGATGTTGACCCATATCTGGCTCGGGCCGAAGAAGTCGTGGTACATGAGCACGACCTCCGCGCTCGACGTCGTCCCTCCCGGGGCAATCGAGGAGTCGACCCACTGACGGTCGACGCCGAACGGGCTGCAGCTCGTGCCGCACTGCGTGCTGCCCAGGAAGGACGAGCCGTGCACCCAGCTGCACGCGGTGGTGCAGGTGGAGCCGGTGGTCGACTTCCACACATCAGCCTGCAGTGGCAGCGTGCTCGCCGTCTGGCTGGCGAGGTTGCACCAGTACAGGGAGTTCGCCTGATCCGTGTCGATGCAGTCGTCGCCGCTGTTGTTGTCGGCCGGCTGGATGAGCGTCCAGCTGGTGCCGCCGCTGGTGGACCGATAGATGGGAGGCGACCCCGGAAAGGCGCTGCCGCTGGGCAGCCCGCTCGGCGAGGTGTCATAGAGCACGCCGTTGCGATCGGACGTGATCGAGGGCTCGCCACCGAATGCGCCGACCGTTGTGAGGCTGTAGGCCTGCGGTGAGGTCGTCGGGCTCGCCGCGCTTGCTCGCGCGGAAACCGCCAGAAGAGACGCCACCACCACGCTGACGACGCAAACTCCCGTGAGCGCGGCGCGATGGCGCTTGTTACTCGAATGGACTCGCGGCCGTTTGAAGCCGGTCATGACGCCTCCTTCCCCTCCGGTTGACGCTTCGCTCCATTAGATGAGTCGTGCCTGCGTGAGCGTTCACCGGGGGATCAGGGACGCGGGCACGACTCCCTCGTCGTACTACACATTTCTGATACCAGACTGCTCACAAGATTCGACACGCCAACTCATATTAACGGTTGAAACGCGCCCAACCTGTCGCCAGACCGGTTGCGGAAGTCCGGGAACGGACGAGGCTCGCGGGCTGCCGGGCCTCGCACCAGTGCCGCCCTCGCCCATCCGGAGACAGCAACCCAGTCACAGTGAGAGGGTGACCGCAGCCATCCACGGCCACCCTCCCCACTACACGGCTATTGCTTCAACGAGCGACTGCAGCTCACGGTGCCGTGCCCACCTTCTCGCGCGTGCGCTCGCGCGAGCGTGACACTGCGCTCAGACCGACGAGGATCAGACCGGCCAGGGTCAGCGCGCTGACGGCGCCGAGCAGGCCCCAAACCCACGCCGGGGTCACCGTCGTGCCGCCCGCCACTCCGTACGACGCAGAGGTGAAGTAGTAGTCCTCGACGGGATTGTCGACGGTGCCGGCGCGAGAGTCAGACCACGCGAAGTACGTCGCGTCATTCCCAGACGCCACCGCCACCGGTCCCATCAGCCCCTGCTGGCTCGACTGTGTGTAGCCGGCGTCCTTGTTCATCGATCGGTCCGTCACGCGGAGGTTCTTTGCCCAGGTGCGTCCGCCGTCGTTGGAGTACGTGTAATAGACGTCGTAGTACTGCTCATTGGACGTGGTGCTCGAGGGGTTGAACAGGTGATCGTTGCGGAAGTCGTACCACGCCACGGCAATCCGGTCGTTCGGCGCCACGCTGACACCCGGGAACATGTGATCCAAGCCACTGCTGTCGTCGTTGAGCACGGTGGGCTTGGTCCACGTCTTGCCACCGTTGTACGACGCCGAGAACATCGCGTCGTTCTCGAGTGCGCTGCCGTTGACGAACCGGTTCTGTGCCCACACAGCGTAGACATTGCCGTTGTGTGCATCGACGGTACCGACAATGGGATTGTCACAGTTGCCGCCGCAGGCGACGGCGCTGTTGTCCAGCGTACTCGTCGTCCACGTCTTGCCGTGGTCATGCGAGATGGATACGAACTTGCGTGCTCCGGCGCCCGGAGAGCCTGCCGGATCGCCCGGCTTGAAGGGATTCGCCTTGTCCGCTGGGGGCGTCGTTTCGCGGGTGAACGCGTAGACGGTGCCGTCAGGTCCCACCGCCAGCGACGGGATGAACGCGCCCGCGATCTGCGATCGCGGCACGTTCGCCATGATGTCGATCGGATCGCTCCAGGTCTTGCCGCCGTCAGCCGAGACGGCGACGTACGGCCGCGGCTTGAAATTGCCGCCGACCACGCAAGTTGGGCACGGGCGCGACTCGCTGCCGTGCCGTGAGCCGGCGTAGACGTATTTCGCGTTGCTCGGATCGGTGGCCATCCGCGTCAGGCTGAAGTGCTCCATGTCGGTCTTGGTGGTGCCATCCACCCCGATGAACTGCACCGACTGGCTCTTGTGAATGATGCTCGACGACCACGTGTACCCGAGATCGTTGCTGCGATCGGAGACCAGATCGTTGGCGCACTGCTGGCATCCCTGCTGCGACGCTGTCGTCACCATGTACAGCGCACCGTCAGCGCCGAACGCCGCGCCCAGGTAGGGCCCGTAGTCGGACGTGACACAGCTGCCGTATCCCGCTGGACGAGCAACGCCGCCAGGGTTCACCCAGGTCCTGCCGCCGTCCTTGCTGAAGAACGCGCTGCAGGTACCGGTGTTGTATTGGGCACCGGCGATGACGAGCGTGTTCGGATCCGTCGGATCGATCATCAGCTGCGGCTGGTTGTACGCTCGAGCCGGATCCAGACTGGTCGTGACTTGGATCGACGGATACACCACCGGTCCCGACGCCGACATCGCCGTGCCGGGAACCAGCGCCATCGTCGCTGCGATCAATCCAAGCACAGCAACCGGCGCCGCGCGCTTGGACCGTCTGAATCGTTGTGTCTGCCCACCAGTCATAGCTTTCTCCCCGCGATGACGACCTGAATTGTCTGCATGCGCGACGAAAGGGGCCCTGCTCGGGCCCCTTCCGATCGCGGCTCCCTAGTCCTGAACGGCGCTTACCAGGTCAGGACTTGCGCGCCCGGCTCGCGGCGGCCGCCCTGCGGCTTGCGCCCAGGAACGACGCGGACCCGAAAGCCAGCAGCGTCACGCCTGCGATCCCGAGGATCGCCAGCAATGCGATCAGGCCGCCGCCGACCGCGGATGTGTTCGACGCTGCCGCAACCGGAGCGGTTCCTTGCGCCGGTGCCGGAACGGCTGCGCCGGCAGTCCCCGTCACCTGGAAGACGGTGCGGGCAGGCGTGCCGAACGCCTCACCGCTTCCGCCGGTGAGCTGCTCCTGCGTGGCCACGATCATGTAGTAGCCAGGGTTTGCGGAAGCTGGAATGGTCACCTGGACGGGTCCGATGGCTCCCGTGGCGTCCGGAACGATGCCGTCCGCCAGGACGGGACCACTCACGGAGTTCCAGTGGAGCGTGACCGGCGTGAAGGTGCCGTCGGCGTCAGGCTTCGCACTCGGATTGAAGCTTGACCCTGTCACGGTGGCCTGCGTTCCCGCCGGACCGCTCGCCTGGCTCAGGTTCAGTGTTGCCAGGCTTGTACAGGCGTACGCGACGATGCCGGCAACGGCAACAGCGACGCACGCAACTCCCAAAGGTAGCGCCAGCTTGATCTTCCATCCTGCCCGCACGTCCAGTACCTCCATCCTGTTAGGCAACCGGGAACCACGATCGCAAATGGGTGTAACACCGCGCTGGGTCACTGTCAAGCGCAGCTAGCTGGCCAGTCGAGATATGGCCGAAGAGATGCTCTCGTATGACCCCATTGGCTCGTTTGCGCCGAGCCATGTGCGACTAGTGTCAACAGCGCAATCCCACGCCTTGGCTCCGGCCGCAGCCGGCGTCACGACGAGAAGGACTCCTCCTCGATGCGGAGCAGCTCAGGCTGCGAGAGAAATGGCGGCGAGCCGCGCCGGCCACGGACTGCTGCGATGAAGTCATTGGGCAATGCGACGTGATAGGTGCGAACGTTGTAGGCAAGATCACGTGGCCACACCCACTGGCCGTCCGTCGCGATCTCCAACCGTGCAACCGCTCTCCGTTCCGGATGGAGCGCATCGTCCACCGTGGATCCCGTTGCGGCCAGCGTCGGGGCGGTAGCCAGGTAGTTGACGAGCATGTCGACATCTGAATCGATCAGCCCCTCACGCGCGTCACGGAGGCTGGGGCCGCCCGGGTCGCCGTGCCGGAGTTCCCTGAAGAAACCGATGCGTTTGATCATTACGGACGCCTCCCGGGAAGAAGCTCCGATTCTCAATTGGGGGATGTCGCTCGCCGCCGGTACCTGCTGCCGCTGGATTGTTCGCCACGATGGTGCGCAGTGATAACGCCGGCGGCGCGCACATCGCGGAAGGAACGTGTCCGGCGCAACAGCATATGCCGCGCCGCGCTGAACCACTGCGCACCGGCTTGCGATGGCGCTCAGTGCGCGACGCTGCGTGGCGCTTGACCGTCTCGTGTGAACGCCTGTGCATGACGGTGGTTCGCGTCGTGCCGTAGGGCGACGGGGGCGTAACCCCTCCTGGCCGCGCCCATAATGCGGTCCGATGGGGGCCGACGAGGATTCGCAAGGCGCAGATGCCTCTCTCGATGACGTCGCGCGGTTCATCGCGGCCCAGCCACTCGCCGTCGTATCCACGCTCGGGCCTGACGGGCGTCCCCAATCCGCACTGGTCGGCATCGCCCTCAGCGACCGTTTCGAGCTGGTCTTCGACAGCGTCATCTCCAGCCGCAAGGTGCGCAACCTGCGGCGCGACCCGCGCGTCTCAGTGGTCATCGGCGGAACCATGGCGGACGAGCGCACGGTGCAGCTCGATGGCGTGGCCGACGAGCCTGACGGCGCCGAGGGCGACCGCATTCGCGACGCGTACTTCGCGCGCTGGCCCGAGGGCCGCGAACGGCTGCAGTGGGCGGGCCTCACGCACGTCCGCGTGACGGCACATTGGATCCGCTGGTCGGACTACATCGCTCCGGCCATCATCGAGTGGACCCGCCCGGACAAGGGAGAGCTGCGGCGCTCATGAGCAGTGGCGCTGCGCAGTCAGCGGGCTGCGGCGGCCCGCAGGCGTTCCGCGGCGTCCGCGAGCGCCCACACCGTTGCCAGCGCCGCGCTGAGCTCCCCGGCCGCCGGCGGCAGATCGTACGCGCCGTGATGACACCCGCCGGACAGCGTGTGCCACGCCACAGCCACGCGTCCGCCGAATGGCGGGTCGTTGAGCATCGTGCCGATGCAGAGGATCTGGCAGCGGGCCGTCATGAGCTCCATGCCCGGTGCGGTGATTGCCCACACGCGCGCCATCGCCGCCTCGAGTGCCTGACGTCCCAGCAGCGCAGCGGCGCGCGGCCAGAGCCCCGCGGTGCTCGCGTCATCGACGCGCATCACGTCGCGCGCCGCCGCCACCAGCGCGTGTGCGTCTTCAGGCATCGCCGGTGAGGGGCGCGATCGCCTGTGCCAGCTTCTCGATGCCCTTCACAAACCCGCGTGGCTCGCGCATCAGCTTGGCGCCGTGCGCGCCGCGGTTGCAGTCCTTGACCAGGTCAACCGCCAGCGGGTGATGCCGCTGCAGGTACTCGTTGACGTCGCCACCACGGCTCGCGTCCGCAAAGAAGGCCAGCGCGAGCCACATGTTCAGCGTGGTCGGTTTCGCCAGCGCTGCTTGCACATCGGCGTAGCGCTTCCCCTCGCGCAGCATGCGGCGCGTCACCGCGAGCGCGCACGCCGCCTCCAGCGCCATGCGGCAGAACCCGGGGATCACGCGCGCGGCCGCCGGCGGGAGACCGTCGCTGTTGGCGACCGCCATCGCATCATCAATGTAGCGCCGCACCGCATCGTGCACACGGCGCAGCTCCACCAGCGATCCCTCGCGCCGCACCACCTCGATGCGCGCCGCGCGAATGCCCAGGTAGTCGACGGCGTCTGCCAGCCGCGTGTCGTGAGTCAGCACGATCACCTGGCGATCACGCGCCGCGCGGTCGAGCACGCGGGCCAGCCCCTCGACCTTCGCCGGGTCCATCGCCTGCACCGGGTCGTCGATCACCACGAAGTGAAACGGCGACTCCGGCAGCGAGGCGCGAGGCAGAAACAGCGAGAGCGCGAGGCAGTTGAGCTCGCCCTGGCTCATGACGCCGAGCGCTGAGCCGGCCTCGCCATCCACCCGCACGTCGAGCTTCAGCCGTCGCGTGTTGCCGGTGCCGGCGAGCTCGAGCTCGCCGAGGCTGACATTGCTGTCCTGGCGCAGCTCCGTCCAGTTCTGCTGCACCGCTCCGGCGATGGGACGGAACCGTTCATCACGCAGCGCGTCGTGTGCGTCGCGGAGCCACGTCTCCGCTGCCTTGATGCGGCGCAGCGACTCGTCCTCCTCGCGTGCGAGCAGGGCCAGCGGCAGCCATTTGAGGATGGCCTCCGCCGCGGGACGCCAGGAGCGCTCGCGACGCTCGCGCTCGTGTGCCGCGGCTGCACGGACGCCGGCCACCGCGGCGATGAGCGGCGGCCCGGCCGTCTGCAGATGGCTCGCCAGCTGGACGTGGTCGTCGCCACCCGGTGCGGTCAGCCAGCGATCCCACAGGGTGAGCGCTTCGTCCACGTCCACCCCGGTACCGTTCGCTTCGCGCAGCGCCATCGGCACGGCCGTGATGAGCCGCCGTGCGCGCGCGACTGCTTCCGCCGCGCGCCGCCGCGCGGTGGTGACCTCCGTCGCCGCCTCGCGCAATTCGCCGATGCGCGCGCCGGCGCGCATGCGCCACTCGTAGGTGAGCACGTTGTCGGTGCCGCAGACCGGACACGTCTGATCGTCGATGTGCGCGTGCACCGAGAGCGCCTGCTCGAGGAGCCTGGCGATCTCGTCCGCCTGCGACGCGTCGGTGCCGCGCACGCGTTCCGCCGCGGCCGCGGTGGCGCGGAGATCCTCGATCGCTGCGTACAGCGCCTCGCGGTCGAGCACCTGCAGGCTCTCCAAATCCTGCAGCCGCCGCAGCGTGCTGTGCTCATCCACCGCGGACGCACCGGTCACCTCAGCCTGGATCACATCGAGGTCCCACGATTTGCGCCGCAGCGCGGCGAGCACCGTGCCGGCCCGCTCGTCCTCCGTCTGCTCCAGCTGCTGGATCAGCGTGGTCGCCGCGTTCTTCGCAGTCTTCCCGGTGCCCTCGAGCTCGAGCCGCATCGCGCGCAGCGTTCGCTGCGCCTCGGCGATCTCACCCAGGCCGAGGATGCCGGCGAGTGCGTCGTACACCACGGTCTGCTTCTCATCGAGCGCGTGCTCCAGCTCGTTGTGCGAGAGCAGCGGCGGAAAGTTGGTGAGTGGCTGCGTCCAGGCGAGGTGCTCGAGCGTGGGCGCGACCTTGCCGTCGATGCGCAGCGTCGAGTCCGTGAGCTCGTCACCCGACCACTCGCGCGCCAGCGTCAGCGGCTGCCTGCGGCCGTCGACGATGAAGCGCGCAGCGATGCGTGTGCGCCGGTGGTGCAGGTTCTGCCAGCCGTCCTGCCACACCTTGGTGCGTCCCTGCCAGCGCTGATTCGTACCGGTCAGCAGCATCTCCAGCGCTTCAGATAGCGATGACTTGCCCGAGCCATTGCGGCCCACAACCAGGGTGAGACCGGGCCCGGGATCGATGGGGAGGCTCGCGAGCTCGCCGATGCCGCGGAACCCCTCAACCTCGATGGATGTGAGGAATACGGCCGGCGGCGCCGCATCCGGTGCGGGAGCGCGCTCCGGCGCGACGACCAGCGCGGCCCGGTCCCGCAGGGCGGCACGCACCGCCTCATTGCCATCGAACGCGGCCAGCACGAGCTCACCGGAGCCGTCCACCGGCGGGTGCGCGGTCAGCCGGTCGGCAACGATGCTCAGCAGTGCGGCGTCCGCCATTCCGGCGGCTGATTGTGCGCGTTCGCACTCGTTCAGACCCGGTCAGCTGCCCACGGACTCATACTTTCCCGTGCCCAGGGGGATGTGACGGTGACACAGCAGCCCGACCAGCAGCCGCGACACCGGCCTCGGCCGCCGGCCGGCGCGCCGGGGCCCCCGCCTCGGCCGCCGTGGCGCCGGACAGATCCGTCAGGACCTCCACCGCCGCCGCCTTCGGTACCTCCCGTGCCCTGGTACTGGCAGGACTGGTTCGTGGTCCTGTCGCTCATCGTCGTCTTCCCGGTCGGCCTCGCGCTGATGTGGACCCGCCGGCCGCCGTGGCGGCCGGGCGTGCGCTGGGGCGCGTCGAGCGTGGTGGTGGGGTTTGCAGCGATCGTGATCGCCGTGGCGGCCAGCTCCGCCCCACACGTGCCCACCAGCCCAACGTCAGGCTCGCAGGCCTCACCGGCGGTGGGAGGCGCCGCACCACAGAGCTCGGCCCTCTTCTCGCCGGGGTTGGCGCCACCGCCGGACGCCACGACGCCGGCGGCTACGCCCACACCACAGCCCACTCCCGTGCCCACGCCGGTGAGCGCCGCGCCGCCTCCGCCGACAGCGCAGCCGGTGAATCTCTGCGGCGCTCCGCCGAATCCCTGGAACTACAACTTCTGCGGAGGCGGCTTGATCACCTCACCACCCGGCAGTTTCTGCCGCTACTTCGACTGCATCCCGTCGTTCTCGCAATCGACGAACGGCTACGTCGTGGAGTGCGCGGACGGCATGTTCTCGCATGCGGGCGGTCGCAGCGGCGCGTGCTCGTCACACGGCGGAGTGAGCCGGCCGCTGTTCTCCTGAGACCGGAGCCGCGATAGAATTGTGGTAGTCGATCGAGCCCGCGGCGGCTCGACGGCCGGGGTCGTGAGAGGGGCAGCGGGTGGGCCGGGGGCGAACGCGACGAGTGCTCTCGGCGGCTGTGCTCGGGCTGATCGGTGCGGTGCTGGCGTTCGGCGGCGTGCACACCTCGGCCGCGGTGGCGCCGCACACGTACCTCGCACTCGGCGACAGCATCACGTTCGGGTACGTCGCGTATCCCCCGGCCGCCGACGGGACCAACCCATTCGCGGACGCCGACAACTTCGTCGCGTACCCATCGTACGTCGGAGCGGCGCTGCGATTGCAGACCGTCGACGCGGCGTGCCCCGGGGAGAGCACCGCGAGCATGATCACGCTGGGCGCACCCGACGCCGGATGCACGTCGTATCGCAGCGCGTACCCGCTGCACACGTCGTATCCGAACCTGTCACAGCTCGACTTCGCCGACGCGTTCCTCGCCGCGAACACGTCGGCACGGCTGGTGACCATCGCCATCGGCATCAACGACGTGCTGATCGCCATCGGGCGCTGCGGCGGCGCGGATCAGACCGCCTGCATCGGGCAGCACCTGCCGCAGGTGCTGGCGACCGTGCGCGCGAACCTGGTCATCATCGTGCACAACCTGCGCGCCACCGGCTATCGCGAGGCGATCGTGCTGGTCAACTACTACGCGCTGGAGTACGCCAACGCGCAGACGACGGGGATCATCAGGGCGCTCGACGCAAGCATCGCGACGGTGGGCGCAGCTGAACATCTACCGGTGGCGAACAGCTTCGACGCGTTCAAGAACGCGACCGCGTCGACGCACGGCGACGGGTGCGCCGCCGGACTGTTCGGCCCCGGGCCGAGCACGCTCGGGCCGTGTGATCTGCACCCGGATGCGGCGGGGCAGCACATGCTCGCATCGGCGGTGGAACGAGCGGTTCGGCTCATACCGGAGCCCACGTCGCAGACGCGCCGTGGTCGCGCATGACCTCGACCAGACGAGGCGTGGGATGCAGGCCGAGCTCCTCGCGAAGCTGGTCCGCGTAGCGGTGGAACTCGCGCACCGCCTCGGATTGATTCCCCTCCGCGAGATGCACACGAATGAGGCTCGCACGCGCCGTCTCGCGAAGCGGCTCAGCGGCGACCGCGGCCATGGCAGCCGCTGCGGCGTCGGCGAAGCGCTCTTCGGCGGTGAGGCGTGCGGCGAGCGCTTCCAGCGCGCGCAGCCGCACCTGCCGCCAGCTCTCCGCCTCGAACAGCAACCACTCCTGGCGCCAGTGCGGGAGGATGTCGGCCGAGAGCGCCCCGATTGCGCGTAACCCCCACCCGTCGCTGCAGACGGCCGGTAGTCCGGATCCATCACCTGCTGGGCAACGACGCGACTGGCCTCGATATCGACGGTCGCGTCGGGAGCCAGCGTGATGACATGCGGTGTCGCCGTCACGGCCCATCTGCTGACCGAACGGAGGCGGCACAGCGCAACTCGCAGCGATGCGGACGCGTGCACCTGCGAGACGTCCGGCCACAGCGTCCCCGCGGCCACCTCGCGACTGACGGTGCGATTGCGGAGGGCAAGCAGCGCGAGCAGCCGCCGCGCGCCACCCGGCAGAGCGACCTGGCAGACGCCTGACACGCTCAAGCGGAACTCGCCGAGCAGCGACAGTTCGAGCGGCTCTGGCGACACGCGGAGTGGCGGCATGCTCTCTCCCCGCCTCATGGTTCGTGCCCCGGTCGCGATCAGCCTGCGCGGGCACCACGAGCGTGTCAACCCGGCGCACGTCTTAAGACGGGCAGGACGTGGCCCACAGCCGCCCGTCCCTTTGAGACAGTGCATTCATGAGCCCCCCGACCGTCTGGATCCCCGAGACAACACCCGCGCCCTATCGCAGCTTTCTGCCTGAAGACATCGACCTGCGGGAGCTGCCGTCGTTCGGTGACATCCCCGACCCAAAGCACGCCGACATGCTCATCGTCGTGTTCGACACCGACCGTGCGATCACGGCGATGCCGGAGCTCGAGGGTCTGCAGGTGGTGCAGTCGCTCAGCGCGGGCATCGACCCGTTCATCGGCCATGTCCCGCCCGGTGTAACCCTTTGCGACGGCGCCGGCATTCACGACGCGCCGGTGAGCGAGTGGTGTGTGATGGCGATGCTGGCGATGCGCCGCAATCTTCCCGACCTGCTTCGCGCCCAGGGCCGGCAGAGCTGGGAGTTCAGCAGCGGCGGTGCCGACCTCGAGGACGCGAGCGTGCTCATCGTCGGGTACGGCTCGATCGGTCGCGCGTTGGAGCAACGTCTGCTCCCGTTCGGCGCGCGTATCGAGCGAGTGGCGCGCCGTGCGCGTGACGGTGTGCACGGCGTCGACGCGCTCCCGCGCCTGCTGCCGCACGGCGATGTCGTCGTGATCCTGGTTCCGCTGACGCCGGTCACCCACCATCTTGTGGGCACTGCCTTCCTCGCATCGATGCGCGAGGGCGCGCTGCTGGTGAACGCGGCTCGCGGTGCGATCGTCGACTCCGATGCGCTGCTCGATGCGCTGCAGCGCGAGCACATACGCGCCGCGCTGGATGTCACCGACCCCGAGCCGCTGCCAGACGGTCATCCGCTGTGGACGGCTCCCGGCGCGCTCATCACGCCGCACACGGCGGGCGCCGTGCAACGGGTGTTCGAACGCGGCTGGCGGTTCGCCGGCGACCAGGTGCGTCGCTACATCGCGGGCGAGCCACTGCACAACGTGGTCTCCGCGGGCTACTGAGGCGCGACCGCCGGCACCCATCCGCCGACGCGCGCACCGCCGTTCGGTTCGCGGCTCACCTCGAGCTCGCCGCCAAGGGCGGCCAGTCGGTCCGCCATGTTCTGCATGCCCGCGCCGCCGCGCGCTTGCGACGGGTCGAACCCGTGCCCGTCGTCGACTACCGCGAAGCGCAGCCGGCCGTTTTGCGCCGCGAGCTCCACGCAGACGCGTGTCGCCTCAGCGTGCTTGACCACATTCTGCAGCGCCTCGAGGACGCAGAAGTACACCGCCGACTCGGACTGGCGCTGCAGCCGTGGCAGTGGCGACGCCGGCGCCACCTCCACAGCCACCGGCAGCAGCCGCGCGTGCGCCTCGAGCGCGGCCGTCAATCCCTTCTCGGCGAGGATCGGAGGATAGATGCCATGGGAGAAGCGGCGCAGCACCTGGATGGCCTCGTCCGCGTCGGCGGTGAGCTTGTCCAGCATCGCTTCCACGCTCTCCGGGCTCTTCGCCGCCAATGTTTTGGCCAGGCCCAGCTGAATCTTGAGGGCGACGAGGTTCTGCTGCGCCCCGTCGTGCAGGTCGCGCTCCAGCCGCCGCCGCTCCTCGTCCTGCGCGCCGACGAGCCGCTGCCGTGACGCCTGCAGCTCCTGGAGCCGGTCCTCGAGCTCCGCGGTGAGCCGCTCGTTGCGCAGCACAACCGCGGCCTGTCGCGCGAGATCGGTCAGCAGGCGGTGCTCGGTGCCGCTCACAGGCTCGCGCTTGTGCACGGCGAGGACGCCGAGCAGCTCGCCCTGATGCGTCACCGCGGCCGCGTCGGCGGCTCCGGGCACGGGCGGGGCGTCCTGGCCGCTCAGCGCAAGCGGCGCCGCGCGGCCAGCGGTCGCAGCAGCCGGCCATGCGGTCGCCGGCCGCAGCTCGTCACCGACGCGCAACCACACCTCCGCGCGATCGGCGCCGGTGCCGTCAGCGAGCAGATGCGCCATGCGCTCTGTCAGCTCACCCTGGGAGTACACGGTGTCGACCGAGGCGCTGAAGTGCGAGAGCACCTCATACGGTGTCGCGCGCTTGCCGTAGACGAGCCGGTTCGCGTAGCGCGTGAGCCGCACCCGCACCGGTTGGAACGCCAGGGCGACCACGGCCGCCACCACGAACGGAATCGCCGGATCGCCCTGCGGCGACGGGCCGATGCGCGTGCCGATGGTCACCACGAGCACGAGGTACAGAAGACCGATGAGCACGACCAGCGCGCCGTAGACCAGCGTGCGCCGGATGATGACGTCGATGTCGTAGAGGTGGTATTTGAAGACTGCCAGCCCCACGGTGATCGCCACACCGATCATGGCGATGGGGATCAGGATCTCGAAGATCGGGGTGAACGACAGGGCCGCGGAATGGATCGTGATCAGGTTGACAAAGAAGCCGAGCACCGCGACCAACGCCAGCGCGACGTACGCCAGCGCGAACCACTTGACCTGCTGCCGCACCTCGAGAGTCGTGTGCCGGTAGCGTGCCACCAGGCTTGCAGGCGCGAGCAGGGCGCACACGACGAGCATCGCCTCGAAGAAGTTGCTGAACCCGGCGACGATCCCCGCCGGCACCGCGGTCGCGGCCGGGATGACCAGCGCACCGACGGCGCCGCTGAGCACGGCGGCGAGCAGCCACCGCTGCACCGGCAGCCAGCGCGGCGACGGCGGATTGCCGTCGGGAAACAGAAACGGCAGGTAGAAGAGCATCAGCACCGTTGGCACCGCCCACTCCCAGCCAACGAGAAATGCGACGACGCCGGTCAGCGCGAGCGTTCCGTGGCGCAGCGCCTCCGAGTACGCGTCGTACCCGATCGCGAAGAGGTACAGCGCCCAGAGGAACCCCACCGCCATGGCGACGATGCCAACGCGATTTCCCGGGCGCCGCCAGATGATGAGCGCGCCAACCACCGAGAAGGCCTGCCCGTACACGGGCGTCAGGCGGAAGAACCAGCTGCCGGCCCCCAGGCGCAGGTTCTCCGGGAGCGATGGTGACCTGCTGGCAGCGTCCATGAGGCCTGAGCCCGCGCCGAACAACACGACTGTGAGGACCACAATGCCGAGGACGATCCACCCCGTGTACTTGCGCAACACGCTGCGCTGCTGTTCGGCGTGCCGGGAAAGTGCTGTCGCCACCGGAGAGCCAAGAATACGGCGGCTCGCGGATCAGCTCGTGGCTCGCACCATGCCGTCGAGCTCGGGCAGCTCGATGTGCGACTCCTCGCACACCGGCCTGATCGCCGTGATCGTCGCGTAGCCCGCAGCCAGCAGCGCGATGTCGCTGTCGGGCTCTGGCTCGCGCCCGGTGTGACCCAGCCCGATCTTCACGTAGCCCAGACCCGTTTCCACCACCGTCGTCTGCACCGTCCCGAAGCGTGCCAGTCGCGCGCGGCGCAGACCGAGCACCGCCTCCTCCTCGCGGTCCGGCACGTTGAGGTTGAGCACGCACGGGTGCGAAATGGCGATCAGCGTCGGGATGACGCGGCGCGCGTATGCCGCAGCGGTCGCCCAGTGCTCGTGGCCCATCAGTGACACCGCAAGCCCGCGGTAGCCCGACGTGTATGCGCTCATCGCCGCACCGACCGTGCCGGAGTGGATGATCGCCCGCCCCGTGTTGGCGCCACGGTTGATTCCGGAGAGCACCACGTCGGGTGGATCGCCGAAGCCGCCGCGGATGCCGATGCGCGCGATGAATCCGGGTGATGCCTCGACCGCGTAGCACGGCACGCCGTCGAGCCCCTCCAGCGTTCGCTCGTCGATGAGGATCTTTCCCTCGGACTGCACCGCGCTCAGCGCCGCGCCGGTTCCGCTCGCCTCGTGCGCGGGGGCGGCGACGGTCACCTCGAGACCCGACGCCACCGCGGCCAGCGCCAGCCGGCGAATGCCCTCTGAGTCGATGCCGTCGTCGTTGGTGACCAGGGCACGCAGGCTCATCTGCGGCCCACGCTAGCATCCCGGCGCCGTTCCGCGGGTTGATGCGCGCCTGCACGAGGTGCGGGCTTCGGCTACCATGCGGGCCCTCGGGCACGTATGCCCAGAGGGAGTGATGCCATGCGAGAAAGGCTGGCGATCCGCGCGCCGCGCGTCTTCGACGGTGAGCGCATGCGCGGCGCCGCGCTGGTTCTGGTCGACGGTGGCAGAATCACCGCGGTTGACACGACGTGTGCGTTCCCGCCCGAGGATGCCCGCGTCATCGAACTCGGCCCTGGCACCACGCTGCTGCCCGGACTGATCGACTGTCACACGCACCTGGCGCTCGACGCCACCCCGGACTGCGTGGCCAATGTGACCACGGTCGACGACGACACCCTCCTCGAGCAGATGGAGCAGCGCGCAGCGAGCGCGCTGCGCGTCGGGGTCACCACGATGCGCGACCTGGGCGACCGCGGGTTCCTGTCATTGATCCTGGCACGACGCGCACACGCGGTCGATGGTCAGCTGCTGCCGGAGATCCTCGCCGCGGGACCACCGATCACCACGCCCGCCGGTCATTTCGCGATGCTCGGCAGTGAGGCCGCCGGCGCGGATGCCCTGCGGGCGAAGGTGCGCGAGCGCGCCGAGCGCGGCTGCCAGTGGGTGAAGGTGATGGCCAGCGGCGGCAACTTGTCACCGCAGACGCGTCCGTGGGAGTCGCAGTACTCCCTGGAGGACCTGCGTGTGATCGTCGACGAGGCGCACCGGCACGGGCTGCGCGCCGCAGCCCACGCGCACGGCGCCGCGGCGTGCGCGGACACGACCGACGCGGGGTTCGACACCGTGGAGCACGCCACGTTCTTCACGGTCGATGGTGTGGCGCTGGATCCGGCCGTCGTCGAGCGCATGGCCGCCCGCGGGACGTTCGTCAGCCTCACAGCCGGGATGGTCCCGGGCGGTCCACCACCGCCGCCCGCGATCGCACAACGGCTTCCCAAGATCACGGAGAACGCCCTGACCATCCACAGGTCCGGTGTGCGTGTCGTGCTGGGGCCCGACAGTGGGGCCACGCCACGCAAGCCGCACAACGTTCTGCCGTACGCGATCGTGCAGACGATCGGCATCGGCCTGGCGGCAACAGAGGCGTTGCGCAGCGCGACGTCGCTTGCGGCCGAGGCGCTGGGGCTCCCCGGGCGCAAGGGACGTGTCGCTGCCGGCGCCGACGCCGACCTGCTCGTCGTCAATGGAGACCCAACCACCGATCCCGCGGCGATCCATCAGGTGGCCGCCGTCCTGCGCGCCGGGCGGTTCGCGGTACCGTTGGCGACTGTGCCCTCGACGCCGAGCCCGGCCTGACCTCGCCGTCCTCGGCCTGCTGACGGCCACCGCGCTCGCAGCGTGCGGCGCGGCGACGCCGGGCGTGTCGGGAGTGACGAGCCCACCCACGGCAGGCAACGCGGCCCTGCCCAAGTACCTCGCGCTCGGCGACAGCATCGCGTTCGGCTACGCCGGGCATCCAACCCCGCCACCGGGCGGGGGAAGTCCCTACAACAACGCGGCCGCCTTCATCGGATACCCCGCGTACGTCGGCCAGTCGTTCGGGCTCGACACGACCAACGCCGCCTGCCCAGGGGAGACCTCGGGCTCGTTCATCACAGCGAGCGCCCCCGACAACGGGTGCCACGCCTTCAAGGCCGCATTCCCGCTGCACGTGTCGTATTCCGGCGAGTCACAGCTGCAGTTCGCGGACGAGTTCCTGAAGAGCCACTCGGACACCCAGCTCGTGACCATCCACACCGGAGCCGACGACGGGTTGCTCGTGATCGAGCAGTGCGGCGGACTCGCCGGCAGCGCGTGCATCAACGCCGAGCTCGGGACCACGCTCAGCACGATCTCCGCAAACCTGACGACCATCGTGCAGTCGCTGCGCGCCAACGGATACGACGGCGACATGGTGCTGGTGAACTTCTACTCGCTCAACTACGCCAACGCAGCGGAGACGAACCTCGTCCGCCAGCTGAACAGCACCATCGCCGGCGTCGCGTCGGCCCAGCATCTCGAGCTGGCGGATGCCTTCACCGCCTTCCAGCACGCGGCCGACCGAACCGGCGGCGACACGTGCGCCACAGGGCTGCTGGGCACGGGATCCAGCGTGCTCGGCCGCTGCGACCTCCACCCCGATACGCTGGGACAGCAGCTGCTCGCCACCACCGTGGAGAACGCCGTGCTGCAGAACACGCAGACGCCCCTCCCGAGCACGTCGCTGCCCGCACTGCTGCCGACGCCGCGGCCCACGACGAGCACCGGGGTGAGCACGAACCCGCTGTTGCGCGGCATACCATGAGCTCGATGACAGAAGAGGGGAGTCCACTCGACGGGCGCGTGGCCATCGTGACCGGGTCGAGCCGGGGCATCGGCCGGGCCATGGTGCTCCGCCTGGCGCGCGAGGGCGCCGCAATCGTCGTCACCGGTAAATCCGAGGAGGGGACGGACAAACTGCCGGGCAGCATTCACACGGTGGCAGCGGAGGTCGAGGCCGCCGGCGGGCGCGCGCTTGCGGTGCGCGTCGACGTGCGCCACGAGGACGAGGTCGAGGCGATGGTGCAGCGCACCGTCGAGCACTTCGGCCGCGTCGACATCCTCGTGAACAACGCCGGCGCGTTGTGGTGGCAGCCGATTCTGGAGACGCCGCCGAAGCGGTACGACCTGATGTGGCAGATCAACGTCCGCGCCGCGTACCTGTGCGCGTACTACGCGCTGCCCCACATGGTCGCGCAGCACTGGGGGCACATCATCAACTGCTCACCGCCCATCTCCACGGTGCCAAGCCCAGGGCACGTCGCCTACATGACGACGAAGATGGGCATGACGCGAGTAGCCATCGGCATAGCCGCCGAGCACAGCGGCGACGGCGTCGCCGCGAACTCGCTGTGGCCGGTGACGATGATCGAGAGTCTCGCGACCATCAACTGGGGACTGGCTGATCGCAGCCAGTGGCGCTCGCCGGAGATCCTCTGCGACGCGATGATGGAGATTCTGCGCAGCGAGCCGCCGTCACTGACGGGACAGCAGATCCTCGACGAGCCGTTTCTCCGCGAACGTGGCTGGACCCAGGAGCAGCTCGACGCCTACTGGCTGGAGGGCACGCCGCCCGAGCACCCCGTCTACATCGACGGGCGGCTCGGAGCGGTCATGTAACCGCCGTGAAACTCCGTGTTGCCGCCGCTGCAATCGCCGGCGTTGCGCTGGCCCTGATACCGGTGCTCGCGGCGCACGCAAGCGTCACGGCGCACGAGAGTCTGGCCGGCATCGAGACGGGCGTCCCGCAGCCGAGTGCTGAATGCCCCAGCGGCAGCAGCGTGGAGCTGAGCCCGTTCGCCGGTGCTGCGGGGGGATCCATCAACGGCACCTGGTCGGCGGGCGCGTGTCACGGCAACATCCCGGGGACGGCCGGCCAGTCCGTGCCGCTGCTGCCGGGAGGATCGTTCAGCGTCAGCGGCGTGTCCACGCATGTGCAGAGCCTCTCGCTGCACGGCGTGTTCGGTCCGGGCAATGGCAGCATCACGCTGGTGAAGACGACCGGCGTCTCGTGGGCGTTCAACACGCAGGTCTTCGCCATCACCGGTCCCCTCACCGGCGGGAACATCCACAGCGGCACGATGTCCGTGACGCTGACGCACTACCGCTTCGGTACGCAGACGCTGGAGGCGAGCATCACCGGCTCGGCGACGCTGACGTACTGATCAGTGCGCGCTCAGCGGCGTGAGCTGCGGTACGTCAACACGTGCACGCGCTCGGTGGTGACCATGCCGTCGGCGATCATCTCGTCGAGCTTCGGCAGGATGCGCTCGATGTGCTCCGAGGTGTCGACGATCTCGATCACAACGGGCAGGTCCTCCGAGAGTCGCAGGATGCGCGCCGTATGCAGATGTGAATCGGCGCCGAAGCCCTCGATGCCGCGCAGCACGGTGGCGCCGGCGATGCCCTCCTCGCGCGCCATCCGGACGATCGCCTCATAGAGCGGCTTGCCGTGCCAGCGGTCGCTCTCGCCGATGAAGATGCGCAGCAGGGTGCCCTCGCCGTCGAGACGCATCAGACCGCCCGCCCCAGTGCGGCGCCCGCGAGCACGGCGAGCCACCCGATCACGATGCTTCCCACCACATTGAGCAGCGCCACAGCCCATGAACCGGCTTGCGCGAGTTGCGTGCTCTCCAGCACGAGCGTGGAGAACGTGGTGTACGAGCCGACAAAGCCCACCGTCAGGCCGATGCGCAGCGCGGGATCGACAGCGAAACGCTCAGTGAGCATGGTCGACAGGAACCCGATGACCAGGCATCCGCTCAGATTGACCGCCAGGGTGCCCCAGGGCAACTCGCCGCCGGACCGGCTGCTCACGAGCCCGTCGAGGCCGTAGCGGCACGCCGCACCGAGAGCGCCGGCCACGACCACCGCGAGAAACGTGCGCACGGGCGACTCCCTTCAGGTAGGAGCTATCAGCCTCGCGGCGTCTTGCAGACGAGCCCCATCGCCCGCACGGCCTCGTCAGGGTCGTGTGTCGGCAGCGACTCTACCCGTCGCGGGTCTCGCCTGCCGTGCCCGCCCTATCATCGATCCATGCCCCAACCATCGCGTCAGGCCGTGGCCCGGGCGGTCGCGATCGGAGCTGCCGGCGTCGGCGCCGTGCTCTCAGCGCGGGCACTGCTGCGACCGCAGGAGCGACCCACCGATCGCAAGCTGATCGACTGGGAGGTGGTGCGCCAGATCGCCGTCGAGCGCAGCGGCGAGCGCGTGGGCGACGGCCTCTCAGACGACGAGGCCGGGCGTCTCGGCGCGCTGTACACCGGCATGGCCGAAGACCTCGCGCCACTGCTCGGCGAGGTGTGCGACGCCATGCCGTTCGCGCCGCCACGGTTCGTGGCGCTCGACCGCCGCGCGTTCATCGATGTGAACATCATCATCGTTCGCCGCCTGCTCGACACCGTGGAACAGCTGCGTGCGACGCTCCCCGACTCCGTCGCCACCACATTCGGTCGCCGCCTGCTCGATCGCTACGTCGGTGAGCTCATGGGCATGATGTCGCGGCGCGTGCTCGGCCAATATGACCCGGTGCTGTCGCTGGCGCCGCTCGACAGCGAGCCCTCGGCGCTGGCGGCGCTCTACCTGGTGGAGCCGAACATCAAGGCGATCCAACGCGAGCAGCGCGTGCCCGGCGAGGCGCTGCGCCGCTGGCTCATCCTGCACGAGCTCACGCATGCATGGCAGTTCAGCCAGCATCCCTGGCTGCGCGAGCATATGGTCGGCACCATCCGCAGCCTGCTGCTCGACAGCATCACCGCCGACGGTGAGCGCTTCCTGGGTTCGCAGGAGCTGCTGAAGCGTCT
>DASUWI010000098.1:0-3538 GCA_036378495.1 Candidatus Dormiibacterota bacterium | reverse complement strand
CACTCATCTTCTGGGGCTTCCTCGTGCTCCTCACGGCGATCGTGCAGGGCATCATCGAGGCGGTCTACGAGGGGTTCCGCTTCGACCTGATCCCCGGCAGCGGCGCCATCGCGTTCCTGCAGGACATGTTCTTTCTGCTGGTGGAGACCGGCGTGGTCCTGGCGCTCGTCAATCGGCTGTTCATCAAGCCCATCCGTTTTCGCGGCAGCCACCGCGGCGATGCGCTGCTGATCCTGGCGTGGATCGGGACGCTGCTGCTGGCGATGGAGCTCAACTACGCCACGCGCATCGCTGAGGGCGCACCCGAAGCGGTGGCGCAGTGGCGCCCCGTGGCGTCGGCGGTCTCGAGTCTCTTCCGTCCGCTCGGCGCGAACAGTGAAGCGCTCGTGGTGTTCCACGGCATCTTCTTCTGGTCGCACCTGATCCTCGTGTTCGGCTTCCTCGTGTACCTCGGGTACAGCAAGCACCTGCACATCATCACCGCCGTGTTCAACGTGTTCTTCCGCAACGAGAAGCCCAAGGGGGCGCTGCCCACGCTCGACATCGAGGCGGTGATGAATGCCGAGAACGAGGCCGACCAGCACTTCGGACCCCAGGCGATCGACGACTTCTCCTGGAAGGACACGCTCGACATGTTCACGTGCACCGAGTGCGGGCGCTGCCAGACGCACTGCCCGGCCTGGAACACCGGCAAGGTGCTGTCGCCGAAGACGCTGATCACCGACCTGCGCGACCACGCGTACGAGAACCTGGCCGGCGGCTACGCGGCGACGGCGCACTCCGCGCACCAGGACGAGCAGATGTGGGTGACGGGCGACCACGAACCTGGCGCGCTGCACGACCTGCCGGGCGGTTTCCAGCCTTCGTGGATCTCGCCCGACGAGGTGCAGCAGGCGGCGAAGCGCAACGACGGCGAGCGCCCGCTGTTCGGCGGCACCATCCGCGACGAGACGCTCTGGGCCTGCACCACATGCGGCGCCTGCATGGACCAGTGCCCGGTGCTCATCGAGCACGTGCCCAAGATCATCGAGATGCGCCGCCACCTGGTGCTCGACGAGTCGCGCATGCCGCGCCAGGCGGAGACGGCGCTGCGCAACATCGAGAACGTCTCCAACCCCTACGGGCTCTCACACCAGACGCGCGCCGACTGGGCGGCGGACCTGGATGTGCAGTTCATCGACCAGAATCCGGGCGCCGAGTATCTGTACTGGGTGGGATGCGCGTCGTCGTTCGACGACCGCGCCCGCACGATCGCCACTGCGATGGTGAAGATCCTGCGCGCCGCCAACGTCGACTTCGCGATCCTCGGTACCGAGGAGCGCTGCACCGGCGAGGTGGCGCGACGCATCGGCAACGAGTACCTGTTCCAGGAGCGCGCCAAGGAGAACATCGCGGTGCTGGAGAAGCACCACGTTCGCAAGATCATCGCGTCGTGCCCGCACTGCTTCAACACGATTCTCAACGAGTACCCGGACTTCGGCGGGCACTACGAGGTGCAGCACCACACGCAGGTGATCGACGCGCTGCTCAAGTCCGGGCGCCTGCGGCTCGACGATTCGCGCGAGCAGCGCCAGACGATCACGTATCACGACTCGTGCTACATCGGGCGCTGGAACGACATCTTCGCGCCGCCGCGCGACATCCTCGAGCGCATCCCCGGGCTGCGCATCGTGGAGATGGCGCGCAGCCGCAGCGAGGGGATGTGCTGCGGCGCCGGCGGCGGGCGCATGTGGATGGAGGAGGAGCAGCCGCGGGTCAACCACGCGCGTGTGCAGCAGGCGGTGGACACGGAGGCGACCAGGGTGGCGACCGCGTGTCCCTACTGCCTGGCGATGTTCGACGAGGGCATCTCCAGCAAGAATCTGGGCGAGCAGCTGGCAGTGGATGACGTCGCGGTGTACGTGGCCAGGTCGCTGGCCGATTCCGGCACCGGCACCGCAACCGAGCCTGGCACACCTACCTGAGGCTGGCCACAATACGGCTGTGGTGACGGTCACCGACCGGGCGGCCGGTCGCGAGGGGGAACTGCGGCAGCTCAATCTGTTGCTCGACGAGGCGTGCACCGGTCGCGGCCGCGCGGCGCTCGTCGTCGGCGAGGCCGGCATCGGCAAGACGACACTCGCCGAGATCGTCGCCGAGACGGCCCGCACCCGCGGCATCTGCGTTGGCTTCGGACGATGCTCTGCGTCGGAGATGCCGGCGGCATGGCCCTGGCGGCAGGCGGCCGGCACGATCGATCGGTCGCTGGGCGATGTCCTGAACATCGAGCACGACACGACTCGCCCAGCCGTTCTCGCAGCCGCGACCGAGCGTCTGTGTACCGCGCTCAGCGGTTCGCCGGCGCTCATCGTCATCGAAGACGTGCACTGGGCAGACAGAACCACGCTGGCCCTGACAACGTTTGTCGCGTCCGCCATCCGCGACATGCCACTTGCGCTGCTGATCACCGCGCGCGACGAGCCCCTGGCGGCCGCGGCCGACGGCCTGCTGGACCTGGGTGCGCTGGCCACGTCGGTGCTGCGCATGGAGCTCGGCGGCATCGACGTCGACGCGGTGCGCGTGGTGATCAGCGCGATCGCCGGATCGTCGGTGGACGCCACGCTGGCCAGCCAGATCCACGAGCGCACCGGTGGCAATCCATTCTTTGTCGAAGAGGTCGCGCGGCTCTGGACGATGCGCGGACCGGCGGCGCATCTCGAGGTGCCGGCCGGCGTCGCCGACGTGTTGCGGCGCCGGCTCGCCCGGCTGCCGCAGCAGGCGTCCACGACGCTCGGCGCGGCATCACTCCTGGGCGAACCAGACCCCGAGCTGTTGCCGTCGATGACCGGCGACGGCGAGGACCAGGTGTTGACCTCGCTCGGCGAGGCGATGGCGATCGGTGTGGTGCGCATGCTCGATGGTCGCTTCGCGTTCGCCCACGACCTGGTGCGGGACACGCTGGCCGCGTCGTTGGCCCCGGTGACGCGCGCACGCTGGCACCGCGCCGCCGCCGAGACGCTGGAGCTGCTGCGCCCCGCGGAGCACGCCCGCATCGCGGTGCACTGGCGGAACGCACGCGGACCCGACGCGCAACGGCGCGCCGCCGCACACGCCCATCTGGCTGCGGCCGACGCGATGCAGAGCCTCGGCTACGAGCAGGCGGTTCGCTACTACGGCTGGGCACTCGAGGCCGGCAGCGAGGAGTCGCTCGATGACGAGGTCGGACTCGGCGAAGCCCAGCTGCTCGCCGGCGACCTGCGTGATGCGCGCGAAACGCTGCGGACCGCGGCGCAGCGGGCACTCGAACACGGAGACGGCGAGCTGCTGGCGCGCGCGGTGCTCGCGATGGGAACGGGCGTCGGCGGCTTCGAGGTCGACATCTACGACGACGAGCAGCGCACGCTGCTCGAGAAGGCATTGCGTCTGCTGCCGGAAGGCGACTCGTCACTGCGCGCCGCGGTGGGTGCACGGTTTTCGCTGTCCCGCTCGCTGGTCGCGCCGATCGACGAGCGCGCGGCCGGCGCCACCGCGGCGGCGGAGATGGCGGCGCGAGTCGGCG
>DASUWI010000097.1:0-2430 GCA_036378495.1 Candidatus Dormiibacterota bacterium | reverse complement strand
GGCTCGCCGGCGGCGACGGTCCGGACAGCGCGCACGATGTCGGCTGGCGGCGTGTCTTTGAGCAGGAACCCGCTGGCACCGGCGCGCAGAGCGCGCAGGACGTAGTCGTCGGCCTCGAAGGTCGTAAGGACGATGATCTCGGGCGCACCGTCTTGCGCACGGAGCAGTTCGGTGGCGGCGAGGCCGTCCATGCCAGGCATGCGGATGTCCATCAGCACGATGTCGGGGTGATGCTCGGCAACTGCCTGCGCGACCTCGCTGCCGTCCGCGGCCTCACCGACGATCTCGATGTCCTCGGCGCCCGCGAGCAGCATCGACAGCCCGGCGCGGACGAGCGCGTCGTCGTCGACGACGAGCACACGGATCTGCTCGCTCATTGCGGCCACGGCAGCCAGGCGCGGAGCCGGAACTCGCCGTTTTCGTCGAGTCCGTGCTCGAGGTGGCCGCCGGAGAGCGTGGCGCGCTCGGCGAGGCCGACGAGCCCGGCTCCTGACCCGGGAATCTTGGGTCCGCCTGCGGCCAGGACCGGCGCGGGGTTGCGCACCTCGATCGTAAGCCCGTTTCCGGGGGCTCCCTCGATGCGCAGGTCGACCGGTGCCGAGGCTGCGTGCTTGCGTGCATTGGTCAGGGCCTCCTGGACGATTCGCAGCGCATGCCGGCCGATGGGGTCCGGGACGGCAGCCAGGTCGGCAACGCGCAGGTCGGCGCGCAAACCCATGCCGGCCGCACGCGATTCGTCGAGCAGCCCGGGCAGTGCCGCGAGTGTCGGCTGCGGCGGTTGCGGCGTCTCGCCGTCGGCCCCGTTGCGCAGGACGCCTATGACCGCGCGTAGGTCTTCGAGGGCCTGGTGCGCGCTGGCGCGGATCACCGCGGCGGCGCGGGCGATCTCTTCCGGTGCCGCGTCGGGGCGGAACTCGAGCGCGCCGGCGTGCAGGCTCAGCAGTGAGATCCGATGCGCGAGGACGTCGTGCATCTCCCGCGCGATCCGCGTGCGCTCCGCGTACCGGATCTGCTCGAGGCGCAGCTGCTGCTCGGTCTCGGAGTGGCGCGCGCGTTCCCAGCGCGACTGGCGGCGCCCCTGGCGGAACATGCCCCAGGCGACGATCACCGCCGTGCCGAGCGTGCTGGCGAGGTAGTACGCCGCCAGGGAGTTGCCTTGCGGGTGCAGGACGCGGCCGACCGGTAGCAGCGCGACCTGCCCTGCGGCGACCAGGGCCGCCAGCTGCCAGCGGCGGTAGGCGGCGACGGTGTAGAGGATGATCACGCCGGCCGGGCCGGCCGACGAGGAAACCGCGAGGACCGGCAGCGAGACAAGGCCGAGGCTCAACGGCCAGCGCCGGCGCCACCACAGCGCGAGGCAGAGTCCCGCTCCCCCGATCGCGTCGACGACGAGCAGCGGGCCATGGAGCCCATGCCGGGTGCTGGTCAGGCCCGCGGCGGCGCCGAACACCGCGGCAAGGAGGAACAGGGCGCTGTCGACGATCCAGTCGCGCCGCGAGCGTCGTGCCGGTGGCGGCTCCTCCGCCTCCGGCGCGGTGAGCCTGCTGAGGAGTAGGCGGAGGCGAGTCATGCCGCTCAGCGTAGGCAGGGTGAGCGCGGCTGAACAGCCGACCGAAGTCGATGCGTGCATCCACTTTGGTAGCCCCGGAGATTCGACCTGTGCCCGATTGCGGGTGTCCGGCCGGCCAGCGAATCGTGTGATCCGTGATCGAATCCGGCCACAGCGAACAGGAGAATCCCATGCTCACCCGCGTTGCGCACGCGACCGTCCGGTACCGCTGGGCGGTGATTGGCTGCTGGCTCGTCCTGGTCGTCGTCGGCGGCCTCGCTGCCGGGAAGGTGTCGACACGCTGGTACCAGAGCTTTTCGATCCCCGGCCAGTCCGCCTACCAGGCTGGCCAGCGCACACTGGCGGCGTTCGGCGCGGGAGTGCGTCCGCCGACCGTCGTCGTCTTCCACGCCGCCGGCGACGCGACCAAGAGCCGCGCAATCGCGCAGGCGATGCGCCGCGCGGCCGCCACGGTGCCAGGTTCGCTGTCGAGCTCCTACTTCTCGACGCACAACCCGGCATACGTCTCGCGCGACCGCCACACCACGTTCATGGAGTTCTACCCGCCCGGGCCGGGAACCCTCACCACCCACAGCGGTACGGTTGCCATCCGCGCCGCGGCAGCGAGCGGGCTGCCCGCCGGGATCACGGTCGACGTGACCGGCCACGATCCGCTCGAGGAAGCATCGACACACGGATCAAGCGGCCGCTCCAGCGTCCTCGTCGAGGCGCTGGTCGGCGGTCTCGGCGCACTGGTGATCCTGCTGTTCGTCTTCGGAACGCTTCCGGCCGTGCTGATCCCGCTCGTCGTCGCGGCGGCGGCGATCCTGAACACGTTCACGCTCGTCTGGGCACTCACCTACGTCACCAGTGTCTCGATC
>DASUWI010000096.1:0-7742 GCA_036378495.1 Candidatus Dormiibacterota bacterium | reverse complement strand
TGGCCATCGTCGCCTTCTACGCCGCTGCCGGCTTGATGCGTGTGGCCAAGGCGGACGGGACGCATGTTCGCGGCGAGTTCCGGCGCGGCGAGCGTGAGTGCGACAATCGCGCAGCGGCACGAGCGCGAGCCG
Organism: Candidatus Dormiibacterota bacterium; assembly: GCA_036378495.1. Lineage (GTDB taxonomy): Bacteria > Chloroflexota > Dormibacteria > Aeolococcales > Aeolococcaceae > JAFALX01. The sequence continues at coordinate 7,610 of DASUWI010000096.1, read as the reverse complement.
CGTCCGGGTGTCTGAGCAGAGCGGACATGCGTCCCGTCCGCCGCACACCACCGCTCATCCCGACCACCCTTTCTTGAAGTCTTCGATGGCGGCGCGCAGTGACTTCTCGGTCTCGTCAGTGATCTTGCCATCCTTCTCGATGTCGCTCTGGACATCGGTGTGGTCGTGGTCCATGTACCGCAGGAATGCGTGCTCGAAGTCGCGCACGCGGTCGATGGGGACGTCGTCCAGGTACCCGCGCGTGCCGCAGAACATGCCCATCACCTGCTTGCCGAGCGGCACCGGCTCGTACTGCGGCTGCTTGAGGAGCTCGGTCATGCGCTGACCGCGTTCGAGGCGCTCGCGGGTGCGCCGGTCGAGGTCGGAGGCGAACTGCGCGAAGGCCGCGAGCTCGCGGTACTGCGCCAGGTCGAGGCGCAGCTGGCCGGCCACCTGCTTCATGGCGCGCGTCTGCGCGTCGCCACCCACGCGGGACACCGACAGACCGACGTTGATGGCCGGCCGGATGCCGGCGTTGAACAGGTCGGTCTCGAGGTAGATCTGCCCGTCGGTGATCGAGATGACGTTGGTCGGGATGTACGCCGACACGTCGTTCGCCTTGGTCTCGATGATGGGCAGTGCGGTGAGCGAGCCGCCGCCGTTGGCGTCGCTCATGCGGGCGGCACGCTCGAGCAGGCGCGAGTGCAGGTAGAACACGTCACCCGGATACGCCTCGCGCGACGGCGGCCGGCGCAGCAGCAGCGAGAGCTGCCGGTACGCGTCGGCGTGCTTGCTGAGGTCGTCGAAAACGATGCACGCGTGGCCGCCCTTCTGCATGAAGTACTCGCCCATGGCGCAGCCGGCGTAGGGCGCCAGGTAGAGCAGCGGCGCCGGGTCCGATCCCGTCGCGGCCACGATGATCGTGTGCTCCATCGCGCCGTGCTGCTCCAGCGTTGCGCGCACCTCGGCGACCTTGGCCGCGCTCTGACCCACCGCGACGTAGATGCAGATGACGCCGGTGCCCTTCTGGTTGATGATCGTGTCGATGGCGATCGCCGTCTTGCCGGTCTGGCGGTCGCCGATGATCAGCTCGCGCTGACCGCGACCGATCGGGATCATCGCGTCGATCGCTTTGATGCCCGTCTGCAGCGGCGTGTCCACGTTCTGGCGCTCGATGACACCGGGCGCGACGCGCTCCACGGGAAGCGTCTGCGCCGTCTCGATGGGACCGCGATCGTCGAGCTGCTCGCCGACCGGGCTGACAACGCGGCCGATCAGCTCGTCGCCCACCGGCACCTCGGCGATGCGGCTCGAGGTGCGCACCGTGTCGCCTTCCTGCAGGTGCTCGAACGGGCCCATGATCGCGGCGCCGACTCCGTCCTCGCGCAGGTCGAGCGCGAGGCCGAGCACCGTGCCACGGCCGCCGGGCCCGGGGAACTCGAGCAGCTCACCCGCCTGCGCCTCCTCGAGCCCATAGATGCGCGCGATGCCGTCGTTGACCGACGTGATCACGCCCTCGTGCGCATCCACCACCGGAGCCTCGAAGCTCTGGATGCGCTGTCTCAGGATCTCGCCGATCTCGTCGCTTCGAATCGCCATCGCTGTTGTGTGTGTCTCCTGTTCGCTGAATCGCTCAGGCGAGCGCCGCCTGCAGCTGTTGCAAGTGCGTACGGATGCTGTCGTCGATCACGCGGTCGCCCACCCGCACGATCAGGCCGCCGATGATCGAGGGGTCCTGCCGCAGCGTGGCGCGCACCGACTGACCGAAGCGTTGCGAGAGGACGCGTGCGATCCGCTCCTGCATCTGGGCGTCGACGGGGACAGCGGTCAGCACCTCGGCGCGCAGCACGCCGGAGGCGCGGTCGGCGAGCTCGTCGTAGGCGGCGAGCACCTCGCGGATGCGGCCCGAACGCCGCCGCTCGATCAGCAGCCGCGCGAGGTTGCGCGCCGGCGCCGACGCGCCGTCGAGGAGCTCGAGCCCGAGCTGCACGCGACGCCCCATCGACAGGCGCGGATTCTGCAGCGTCTGGGCAACGCCGGGATTCGAGAAGGCGTCGCTCACCGCCGCCAGCTCGGCGCGCCAGCCGGCGATGTCGCCGGCGTCGCGAGCCAGCGCGAAGTACGCCTCGGCGTAGCGCCGCGCCACCGGGCTTGCCTGGACGGTCAATTGCGTGCGCTCGCGGAGCCGTCGCCGCCGACCCGGTTCAGCGCCTCGTTGATCAACCGCGTGTGCTTCTGGGGATCGAGCGACTCGCCCACCACCTTGGAGGACGTCTCGATGATCAGGGAGCTCACCTCCGCGCGCAGGTCCTGGATGGCCTTGTCGCGCTCGGCGCCGATCTCGACGCGCGCGCGCTCGATCTGGGCCTCGGCGTCATCGCGGGCGCGCTGCAGCACCTCCTGCGCCTCGACGGTCGCGTCGCCATGGGCGCGGGAGAGGACCTCGCGCGCCTGCGCCTTGGCCTCGTCCAGCGTCTTGCGCACCTCGTCCTGCACCTGCTGCAGGCGTTGCTCGGCTTCCTGTGCGGCACGGAGCCCGGCCTCGATGCGCGCTTCGCGAGCGTTCGCCGCGGCCATGATTCGCGGGTACGCGTATTTGCCAAGGATCAGGATCATGAGGATGAACGCGATCAGCTCGGCGATGAACGTGCCATTGAAGTCGAGCAGGCCGGCATCGGCGACCACGAATCCCACCTACTTCACACCGCTGGCGATGACGAACACGAAGAAGAAGCCGAGCGCGAGGTTGATGAAGTACATGCCCTCGACGAGACCGATGATCAGGAACATCGTCACCTGAAGCCGGCCCTGCGCCTCCGGCTGGCGCGCGGTGCCCTGGATGGTCGCGCTGCCGGCGAGTCCGTCACCGATGGCGGCTCCGATGGCCCCGCCTCCCAGGGCAAGGCCGGCGGCGATGAGCCCGCCCATGATGGCGAGTGCATGGTTCATGTGGCTTCACTCCTCAGTTCCGTTGCGTGTCCCGTGCCCGCGTGGTGCTCCTCCTCGAGCCCTTCGCGAGCCATACCGAAATAGATGATCGTCAGCAGCATGAAGATGAACGCCTGGATCGTGCCGATGAGGAAGACGTCGAAGATCTTCCAGATCACGAGCGCGACGATCCACAGCGGTGACGTGGCGTCCTGGATGGGCGAGGACCCGACAAATGCGCTCCACGCGAGCGTCAGCAGGTACACCATCACCAGGCCGCCGAAGATGTTGCCGAACAGTCGCAGCGCGAGGCTGATCGGCTTGGCCACCTCCTCGATCACGTTGAGCGGAACATAGACGGTGCGCGCCACCCTGCCGAGCTCGAACGGCTTCGTGTAGCGGCGGAAATAGCCTCTCCAGCCGAGCACGCGCACGCTGTACCACTGCACGGCCACGATGACGGTGATCGACATCGCAAACGTCAGGTTCACGTCCGCGTTCGCCGGAATGAGCGGTTGCGTCAGCGGGAAGAAGTCGATCCAGTTGGCGATGAGGATGAACAGGAAGATCGTCGCGGCGATGGGCAGGATGAAGTTCGCATCCTCGGCGACGTAGTCCTTGATCAGACCGCGCGCGTAGCTCAGAAGCAGCTCCAGCACCATCTGGACCTTTCCGGGCGGGCCGCCGTCGCTGCGGACCCGCGAGGCGACCCAGAAGATGACGATAAGCGTCAGCGCGATGGCGATGGCGCTGGAGATGATCGTGTCCGTGTTGAACTTGCAGAGGAACCCCTGCCCGCAGATCTGGAAGGTGGGGTGATTCCCGGGGATGGTGTCGGCGAGCATCAGTGCTGTATCGAGGCGCGCAGCGCCGACGCGGCAAGGGCGAGCTGGGCGACACCGAGTCCGAGGATCACAAGCCAGACGCGGGACAGGCCGAAAGCCAGACCGATCGCGATGCCGATCATGCTCAGCGTCAGCAGCCGGGCAAGGCTCGTGGCGAGGAAGGGCACGGGCAGGGCGAAGAGGCGGGCGGCCAGAGCCCCGTTGAGGGCGCCCAGGAGCAAGCCCGTGGCCAGCGCACCCCCGATGAGCGGCTGGCCGGCGATCAAACCCACCAGCGCGGCGACGACCGCGAGCGCGGCGCACGCGTACGCGGCGTTTCGTACGGCGTGCGCGGGCGCCGCCTCCGAGCTCTGCACCTGCATCACAGGTAGCGCCGGAACTGCGACACCACAAACGCCGTCGCCGCGACGATGCCCGCGAGCAGGCCGATCAGGAAGCCGGCGGGACTGCTGTGCAGCAGCGCGTCGAGACCGACACCTGCACCCAACGGGATGAGCAGTGTGAGAGCAATGGCAACGCCCAGCCCGGCCAGCTCACCGCCGGACGGGGCCGCCTGACGGGGTCCATCCCCCCGTCCGTCACCCTGCCCAGACAGCCAGCCAACCCCCGTGGAGTCTGCCGCGCGCGGCGGCCATTGGAGAGCTTGAATCAATCCTGGAAGGCACCAGCAGTCGGCCCACACCGAACGGGCCGGACGTTATCACAGGGGCGCTTCGCGCCGGATCGACCCGCGCGTGCGGCGGGGGCCGCTCGAGGTTGGGAGGAGTGGCTAATCCACCTCGCCGCTGTGGAGACGTGAGCGGACGGCGGTGTGGCCCGGGAGGTCGAACTCCTCGTCGTGCACGATCACCGAGCCGGGACGGCGGCGGCGGCTCCGCCAGACCAGCGCCGCCAGGGCCACCACGAGCAGCGCCAGCGCGGCGTCGAGGATCTTGCGATGGCCGTAGATGGTCAGTGCGATGCAGCCCAGAATGCCCGTGGCCAGGTAGAAGGTGAGCGCGGTCTCCAGCGGCGTCATGCCGCGCGCCAGCAGGCGGTGATGCAGGTGGCCGGCATCCGGCGTCGCGGCGCTGCGGCCGGCGCGGCGGCGGCGCACGATCGCGTAGGCCGTGTCGCTGATCGGCAGTCCCAGCGCGATCAGGGGCACGAGCAGCGACAAGCCCACCACGATCTTGGCGACGCCAAGAATCGTCAGCATGCCGAGCGCCACGCCGAGGAAGTGGCTGCCCGCGTCGCCCATGAACACCCGCGCCGGCGGCAGGTTGAACACGAGAAAGCCGAGGCAGCAGCCCATGATCGCGCCGCTCATGACGATGACGCCGCTCTGCACGTCGCCCGGCGATTCCAGGCGGTTGATCGCGGCGAGGAGCATGACCGCGGCCACGATGGCGACCACCCCGGCGGCCACGCCGTCGGCGCCGTCGAGGAAGTTGACCGACACCTCCATGCCCGTGATCCAGGCGACGGTCACCGGCGCCGCCAGCCAGCCGAGCTGCCACACCGTGGTGTGGCCAAGCCCGGGCACGGCGACGAACGTGATGAGCACGCCCGTGGCCGCCACCAGCACGCCGGCGCCCGCCTCGATGAACAGCTTCGTCCTCCAGGACAGGTCGAAGATGTCGTCGATCGCCATCGCCGCGGTGATCGCGGCGCACACCGCGACCACCTGCCAGCGGTAGGCGATCGACTCGCCGAAGATCGCGACCGCGATCGCGAAGCCCAGGAACATGGCGATGCCGCCGAGCCGCGGCGTGGGCTGCGCGTGAATATGGCGGTCGGCGTCGGGCTCGGCCACCGCCCCCGTGCGCCTGGCAAGCGCCATGGACAGCGGCACGCCCGCGATGCACACGATGCTCGCAACGAGAAACGGCGGGAGTGCCGGCAGCCAGGGGACGGTACCGCTCATGCAGCCGAGCGGTAGGGCAGCGGGAAGCGCCGGCAGAGCGCCAGGCTCTGGCGCCGGACACGCTCGCGCACGTCCGGGTCGTCCAGGTGCTGCAGCATCGTCACGATCAGGCCGGCGATCTCGTCCATCTCCGCCTCGCGCATGCCGCGCGAGGTCACCGCGGGGCTGCCCAGGCGGATGCCGTTGGGGTTGAACGGCGTGCCCCCGTGCCCGGGGAAGGTGTTGGCGTTCACGGTGATGCCGGCGTCGTCGAACGCGGCCTGCGTCGCGCGGCCGCGGAGGCCGTAGGGCCGGAGGTCGATCACCATCAGGTGGTTGTCCGTGCCACCGGTGGTGAGCACCGCGCCGCGGTCGGTCAGCCCCCGCGCCAGCGCCGCGGCGTTGGCCACGATCTGACGCGCGTACTGGCGGAACTCCGGCTGCAGGCACTGCTGCAGCATCACCGCCTTGGCGGCCATGCCGTGGGGGTGCGGGCCGCCCTGGACTCCCGGGCACACCGCCTTGTCGATCGCGTCGGCGTGCGCCGCGCGGCAGAGGATCATCGCGCCCCACGGGCCGCGCAGCGTCTTGTGCGTCGTGGTCGTGACGAAGTCGGCGTACGGCACCGGGCTGGGATGGACGCCGCCCGCCACCAGCCCGGCGAAATGGGCCATGTCCACCATGAGCAGCGCGTCGACCTCGCGCGCGATCTCACCGAACGCCGCGAAGTCGAGAATGCGGGGATACGAGCTGTAGCCGGCGACGATCAGCTTGGGGCGCACTTCGCGCGCGCGGCGGCGCACCTCCTCCATGTCGAGCACCCCCGTCTCCTCGGAGACGTAGTACGGCTCGAAGTGATAGATCTTGCCGCTGAAGTTGACCGGCGAGCCGTGCGTGAGATGGCCGCCCTGGTCGAGTGCCATGCCCAGCACCGGGTCGCCCGGCTGCAGCACCGTCTGGTAGACGGCCATGTTCGCCTGCGTGCCCGAGTGGGGCTGCACGTTGGCGTGCTCGGCGCCGAACAGCTGCTTGGCGCGGTCGCGGGCGAGGATCTCGATCTGATCGACCACCTGGCAGCCACCGTAGTAGCGCTTGCCGGGGGTGCCCTCGGCGTACTTGTTGTTGAGCCACGATCCGAGGGCGTCCAGCACCGCCGGCGAGGCGAGGTTCTCCGAGGGGATGAGCTCCAGCGTCTCCTCCTGACGCTCCAGCTCGGCGTCGAGCAGAGCCGCCAGCGCGGGGTCGGTGCGGCGCACGAACGGTTTGGCCGTGAAGTCCGTGATGCCTTCGACGCGTGCTTCGGCCACTGCTGTCCCCCTCGTCGTCTCTCCCGGAAGCCCTGCGTTCATCCCGCGTCGTTCCTCGTCGTGGTCTGGATCCGGGGCGAGGCCTCGTCCGGTGCGGCCAGCGCACGTAGCTCCGCCTCCGGGATCGGCCCCTTGCGCAGCACCCGGGGCGGGGTGCGGCTGCAATCGATGATAGTGGAGGCCAGGCCGCCTGCGGACCCGCCGTCGAGCACGGCGGCCACGCTCGCGCCCAGTGCCGTCACGACCGCGCTCGCGTCCGCGGCCGGCGGTTCGCCGTGGCGGTTGGCGCTGGTCGAGGCCAGCGGCCCGGTGCGCTGGAGCAGCTCGAGGAGCAGCGGGTGCCCGGGGACGCGCACGCTGAGCGTGTCGCCGGATCGCGGGATCGCGAGACGCCGCGACCGCAGCGGGGCGACGATCGACAGCGGTCCGGGCCAGAACCGCGCCGCCAGCGCGTGCGCCGTCGCATCCAGCGTGACGTCGCTCTCGACGTCGGCGATGGCGGCCGCAAGCAGTGTGAGCTCGAGCCCGGCGGGACGCTGCTTGATGGCGTAGACGCGCTCGACCGCAGCGCTGTTGCTCGGGTCGCACACCAGGCCGTACACGGTGTCCGTGGGCACGGCCACCACCTCACCGGCTGCGATGGCAGCGGCCACGTCGTCGAGCGGC
>DASUWI010000095.1:0-8659 GCA_036378495.1 Candidatus Dormiibacterota bacterium | reverse complement strand
GCGACGGGGCGCTCGCTCGAGGGCGCACCCGTCGCCGGCACCTGCACCACCGCGATGTTGCCCGCCGCGTATTCCGCGCGGATCCTCTTCTTGTCCTGCTTGCCCACCGATGTCTTGGGAATCTCGCTGACGAACGCCCAGCGCTCGGGTACCCACCAGCGCACCACGCTGTCACCGAGATACGCGCGGAGCTCGTCCGGCGTCGCTGACGCGCCCGGCTTCAACACCACCGCGGCCAGCGGCCGCTCCTGCCACTTCTCGTCGGCCACGCCCACCACCGCGGCGTCAGCGATCGCCGGGTGCCCCATCAACAGGTTCTCCAGCTCGACCGACGAGATCCATTCACCGCCCGACTTGATGACATCCTTGGATCGATCGGTGATCTGCACATAACCGAGCGCATCCATGCTGCCGACGTCACCGGTGCGCAGCCAGCCGCCGTCGAACTTCTCCGGGGCCGTCGCGTTGAAGTAGGACCCCGTGATCCAGGGTCCGCGCACCTCGATCTCGCCCACCGCCACGCCATCGCTCGACACCTCGTTACCGTCGTCATCGACGATGCGCAGCTCCACCCCGGGAACGGCGCGCCCGGTCTTGGCGCGGTACTTCATCTCGTCTTCGGGCTGCGCGCCGCGCGGCGGATAGGCGATGGTGCCGATCGGGCTCGTCTCCGTCATGCCCCACGCCTGGATCAGCTCGATGCCGAGCTTCTCGCGGAACGCGGTGATCAGCGACGCGGGCACCGCGGAACCACCGCACACCGCGCGCTTGAGGCTCGAGACGTCGGCGCCCGTCGACTCGGCGTAGGCGAGCATGCCCGTGAAGATCGTTGGCACGCCGCCCGTGAAGGTGGGGCGCTCTCGCTGGATGAAGGAGCAGAGACCGTCCGGCTGCAGGAAGCGATCCGGCAGCAGCATGTCCGCGCCGAGCATCCATGCCACGTAGGGCACGCCCCACGCGTTGACGTGGAACATCGGGACGATCACCAGGGTGCGGTCGGAGTCGCTCAACTGGAACGCGCCCCACACCGCCAGCGCATGCAGGTACATCGAACGGTGGCTGTAGACGACGCCCTTGGGGTCGCCGGTGGTGCCGGTCGTGTAGCACATCGCCGCGGCGCTGCGCTCGTCGAGCCTGGGCCACTCGAAATGGTCGGCACCGCGGGCGAGCACGTCGTCGTACCGCATCGTTTCGCCAAGCGCCGCGGTGTGCTCACCGTCGCCGACGACGATGACGGTCTCCACCGTCGACAGGTGTGGCCGGATCGCGGCCAGCAGCGGCGCCAGTGACGCGTCGACGATGATCACGCGGTCGCCGGCGTGGTTGACGATCTGTGCCAGCTGATGCGGGGGCAGCCGCAGATTCAGCGTGTGCAGCACCGCACCCATGCAGGGCACGGCAAAGTACGCCTCGAGGTGCTCCTGGTGGTTCCAGCACAGCGTGGCCACGCGATCGTCGGCGCGAACGCCGAGCTCGCGCAGCCCGCCCGCGAGTCGTGCCACGCGCGCGGCGACGCCGGCAAACGACGTGTGCCGCGAGCGCTCGCCCTGGTTCGTGACCACCTCGCTGTCACCGAACACGCGATGCCCGCGCCGCAGCAGCTCGGTGAGGGTGAGGGGTACCTCCTGCATGGTCGATTCCATCGGTCGCTCCTCGTGTTCCGCCACCGGTCTGTCCGCCATTGTCCTCACACGAGGCACGGCTGCCAAATCTCGCTACGATCCCCGCGGTGATCACCGCCTTCCTCCTCATCGTCTGCGAACCGGCGGGTATCGCCGAGATCGGCCGCCGCCTCTCGGACCTGGAGGGGATCGCGGAGGTGTACAGCACCACCGGGAGCCGCGACTTCATCGCGGTGGTCCGCGTTGCCGACCTGGAGTCGCTCGCAACCTTGGTCACAGAACGCGTTGCGTCCCTGCCGGGCATCCGCAGCACCGACACCCACCTGGCGATCCGCTCGTACGGCCGATCCGACGACGTGGCCGCCTTCGACATCGGGGTCGACTGATGGGGGCCCCGGAGACCCCGGCGCTGGAGGCGCGCCAGGTGACGCGTGCGCTGCCGCTGGGGTCGACGGTGGTGCAGATCCTGCGGGGGATCAGCTTCACCGTCGAGCGAGGCGAGTTCGTGGCGCTGATGGGGCCGAGCGGGAGCGGCAAGTCGACGCTGCTCGGCGTCATCGCCGGCCTTGACCGGCCCAGCACAGGGCGCGTGCTGGTCGACGGCATCGACATCACCACCATGCCGGAGAGCCGGCTGGCGGGAGTGCGCAACGCCAAGATCGGCATGGTGTTCCAGGCGTACAACCTGATCCCCACCCTGAGCGCGCAGGAGAACGTCGAGGTGCCGCTCTACGCAGGACAGCACCCCGGCTCTCCTGCTGTCAGGGCCCGGCAGATGCTGGAGCTCGTGGGCCTCGGCGAGCGCGCCCGACACCGCCCCAACCAGCTGAGCGGCGGCGAGCAGCAGCGCGTCGCCATCGCCCGCGCCCTGGCCACAGACCCCGCCATCGTCATCGCCGACGAGCCCACGGGGAACCTCGATGCTCAGAATGGCGCGAACATCCTCACGCTGATGTCCGCGCTGCGCGAGCGCACGGGCACCACCTTCCTGGTGGCGACCCACGACCAGCACGTGGCCAACCGCGCCGAGCGCACCCTGCACATCGCGGACGGCCTGCTGGTCGACGGCGCGGTTGCGGCGGAGCCGCCCCCGCCGCCGGCCGAGGAGCCGGCGCCGGTGCCCCCGCCCGCCTGACGTGCCCGGCAAGCTCGGCCTCTACCTTCGCTACTCGGTGCGGTCGCTGCGCCGCGGCGGGCAGCGCACCCTGCTCGGAATCTTCTGCATCGCCGTCGGGGTGATGGCCGTGGTGGCGCTGCGCCTGGCCGGCGACATGATCAGCGCCACCCTCACCACCAACATTCGCGAAGCCAACGGCGGTGACGTGTCGGTGGTGTCGACCGCGCTGCCGCTGGCGCAGTCGGACCTCACGCACGTGCAGGCGCTGCAGGATTCGGGCACGATTCAACAGTACCTGCCCATCGGCGTCGAGCGCGGGACGCTGCGTCACGCCACCGGGCGCACGTACACCAGCACCATCAACGTGCTCGATGAGCCCGCCCGCTATCCCCTGGTGGGCAACGCGGGTTTCGTCGCTCCGCCGGACGGCACGTTCGCCGGAGCGGTCTCCGGCAACGGCGTGGTGCTCACGCAGTTCCTCGCCAGCTCCCTCGGTGCCGGGATCGGCTCGACGGTGCACGTGGACCTCGTGGGCGGCGCCGGCGCCGACCTCCGCGTGGGGGCGATCCTCGCCCCCAACCGCTCGCTTGCGGTGGGCTCGACGGCGGCGTACATCAGCGGCGCGACCTTCCGCTCGATGAGCACCCAGCCGGAGTCCTACGGCGTCGTGGTGATGACGACGGCAAGCGCCGCGCAGGCCTCGACGGCCGCCAAGCAGCTGCAGAGCGCTTTCCCAACTGCCACCGTGCAGACGGTGCAGCAGGCGCTGAACGCCAACGTCCAGGCGGCATCGCAGGTGACGCAGTACCTGGAGATCATCGGGCTGCTCGCCCTCGCCATCGGTGGCGTCGGCATCGTCAACACCCTGCAGGTGATGCTCTCGCGGCGGCGGCTCGAGATCGCCATGCTCAAGGCGACCGGGTATCGACGCACCGACCTGTACGCGATGTTCGGCCTCGAGGTGGGCATGCTCGGCCTCGCGGGCGGGCTGCTGGGCACCGGCGCCGGTGTGGGCATGAGCCTCGTCGTGAAGCTCCTGATCGAGCAGGTGATCAACCAGCCGCTGGTGTTCGAGATCGGCGCCGGCGCGCTGGTGACCGGGGTGGTTGTCGGCGTCGCGACGTCGCTGATCTTCGGGTTGCTGCCCATCGTGCGCGCCGCGGGTGTGCGGCCGCAGGAGGTGCTGCGCGACACCGCCGAAGGTCCGCGCATCGCGTCGCGTGCGCAGGTGATCGGCCTCTACGCGCTGGTGGCTGCGCTGTTCATCGGGCTGTCGGCGTCGATCCTCGGTGACTTCTTCCTCGCGCTCCAGGTGGTGCTGTACTCGCTGATCGGGCTGCTGATCCTGGCAGGCATCTTCTCGCTGGTGCTGCTGGTCATCGGATACCTGCCGGTCCCCGAACGCTTCTCGCCCGGCTACGTGATCGCAGTGGCGGCGGCGGTGGCCGTGTCGGCGGCGATCACCATCGCGCTGCGCGGTGTCGGCGTCGCGCTGCTCGTCGCGACCGCATCCGGCTTCATCGTGGTGCTGCTGCCACGGTCGCAACGCACGGTGGTCAAGCTGGCACTGCGCTCGATCGGCCGCGCTCGGGCTCGCACCGCGGGGACGCTCGTGGCGCTGTTCGCCGGCGTCTTCACCATCGGGCTGATCCTCGTCGTCGGACAGGACATCTCGTCGGAGATCAGCGACGCGCTCAGCAATCTGGCCAGCTACAACGTCTTCGTCATCGCGTCCTCGCAGCAGTCGAGCGCCGCGGTCTCGGCGACGCAGAACCTCAACGGCGTCGAGGGGCGACGGGTCACCCAGGATCTGACGACGCGCCCCATCTCGGTCAACGGCGCCTCGTTCGCGCAGACGGTGGGACCGGCGCCGACGCAGGGGCGCGAGGGTGGGCAGCGCGAGGCGGCGCTCTTCGAGCTCACCGGTGTGGAGGGCTACAACCTCGGCAACAACGAGCTGCCCGGCGCACCGCTGGCGCCGGTGCGCGAGCGTGGTGGCGCCATAAACAGCGGGCGCGAGCTGCAGCCGTCGGACGCAGGCACGAACAACGTGATGGTGGTGGACCAGTTGCGCAATGCGCCGCTCAACATGCGCGTGGGCGACCAGGTCGTGGTCGAGAACACGGCGACCAACCAGTCGGTCACGCTCAACGTGGTCGGCTTCTACTCGCTGGCGACACGGTCGAGCAGCGGCTCGGTGTCCATCAACTTCTTCTTCCAGCCGATCCTCACCGACCGCGGCGTCGTCGCACAGCTGGGCAGCGCACAGGCGCTGAGCATCGTCGCGCTCAAGCTCAACCCCGACCACAAGGACGCGGCGCTGCGGTCGATCGAGACGGCGGTGCCGGGCGCCACGGTGCTCGACCTCGCCGACCTCGGCGCGCTGGTGCAGCAGGTGCTCGGCAACCTCGTCGACCTGCTCATCGGCATAGCGTCACTGGCGCTGTTCGCCGGGGTGGTGATCATCGCCAACACCGTGGCCCTGGCGATGCTGGAGCGACGGCGGGAGATCGGGATCTTGAAATCGACCGGCTACACGAGCAGGTCGGTGCTGGCGCAGGTGCTCCTCGAGAACGGCGTGGTGGGCGGCATCGGCGCAGTGGCGGGCATGGCGATGGTCAGTGCCGCGACGGCACTCCTCGGCGGGCTCGCGCTGAAGACATCGCTGGCCGTGAGCACGCCGACGGTGCTCGTGATCATCGCCGGCGTGATCCTGCTGACGATGATCGTCGCGGGCCTCGTCGCCTGGGGCCCGTCACGTGTGCGTCCGCTCGAAGTCCTGCGCTACGAGTGACTCCGGCAGAGGGCGCTGCGCACGGGGTCGATGAGGGTGACCGGTTTCTGCTCCAGGCCGCGCGGACTCGCCGCTTCACCCTTGGCGTCCCGCGCGGCTTCACGCTCAGCGACGACGGTGGACGGGTCGCGTTCCTGCGAGCGCGGGCCGGGGACGATCCGGTCACGGACCTCTGGCTGCTCGACCTCGCACGCGGCGGCGACGAGCGGCTCGTAGCCGAGGCCCCGGGCCTCACGAGCACAGCGGACGACAGCATCCCGGCGGTGGAACGCGCACGGCGCGAGCGCGCGCGCGAGGCGGCCACCGGCATCGTGCGCTTCTCCGCCGACCGCGCGCTGAAGCGCGTCGCCTTCGACGTCGCCGGTGCGATCCACGCCGTCGACCTCGATACGGGCGCCACCAACCGGCTTGCCGTTGACGAGCCGGCGGTGGACGCGCGCATCGATCCCACGGGCGCTCGCGTCGCGTACGTCAGCGCCGGCGCGCTGCACGTGATCGATGCGCAGGGCGGCAACGACCACACCATTCTGAGCCCGGAGGGGGCCGGCATCACGTATGGACTTGCCGAGTTCATCGCCGCCGAGGAGATGGGACGTCAGGAGGGCTTCTGGTGGTCGCCCGACGGCACACGCATGCTGGTGGCGCGCGTCGACGTGTCGCCCGTGCAACGGTGGTACATCTCCGACCCCGCCGACCCGGCACGTCCTCCACGCGAGGTGGCGTACCCCGTGGCTGGGAGCCGCAACGCAACCGTCGCGCTCCTGGTCGCCGGCGTGACCGGCCTAACCGTACCCGTGCGCTGGGACAGCGAGGGATTCGAGTACCTCGTCGCGGCCCACTGGGACGACCACGCGCTGCTGATCGTGGTCCAGAGCCGTGATCAGCGCACGATGCGTGTGCTTGCCGTCGCCCCGGAAAGCGGAGAGACACGCCTGGTGCGCGAGGACGCCGACAGCTGCTGGGTCGACATCGTTCATGGCGTTCCGCGACACCTCGCGGATGGTTCGCTGGTGTGGACGGCGGACTCGGACGATGCGAAGCGTCTTGTGATCGCGGACCACGCCGTCACGCCCTCCGGCCTCCAGGTGCGCAGCGTGCTCGACGTTGACGGCGACACGGTGCTGTTCAGCGCATCGAGCGAACCGACCAGCGCCGAAGTGTGGACCTGGAGTCCAGCGGCGGGCGCCGTGCGCCTCGCACCGGACTCCGGCCCCGGCGTGTGCACCGCACGGCGCTCCGGCGCGACCACCGTCATCGTCAGGCGGTCACTGGAGACACCGGGCGTGAGCGTCGTGGTGCACCGCGAGGGGGGCACGACAACGCCGATTCGGTCCCGCGCCGAGGCGCCGGTGGTGACCCCGCGCGTCGAGATGCTGCGGCTGGGAGCGCGGGAGTTGCGCGCGGCGCTGCTCTGGCCCGCCGATCACACGCCCGGAAGCGGTTCGCTGCCGGTGCTGCTCGACCCCTATGGCGGTCCCGCGACGCAGCGTGTGGTAGCCGCTCAAGGCGCGTTCGCCGAGTCCCAGTGGTTCGCCGACCAGGGGTTCGCGGTGCTCGTCATCGACGGTCGCGGCACGCCCGGTCGCGGCCCGTCGTGGGCGCGCAGCATCCGAGGCAACCGCGTCGACCCGGTGCTCGAAGATCAGATCGAGGGATTGCGCGCCGCAGCCGAGACGCATCCCGAACTCGATCTCTCCCGCGTCGGCATCCGCGGCTGGTCGTACGGCGGGTATCTCGCCGCCCTTGCTGTCCTGACGCGACCGGACGTGTTCCACGCCGCCGTCGCGGGAGCCCCCGATGCCGATGCACGCTTATACGACACGCATTACACGGAGCGCTACCTCGGTATGCCGGATGAGGAGCCGGAGAACTACGACCGCTCGTCGCTCCCGCTGCTGGCACCACGCCTCGAGCGCCCACTCCTGCTGATTCACGGTCTCAGCGACGACAACGTCGTCGTCGCGCACACGCTGCGGCTCTCGGCGGCCCTCGTCGCCGCCGGCCGCCCACATCAGCTGGTCCTGCTGCCCGGTGTCACCCATGTGACGAATCGTCCCGACAGCACGAGCGTGCAGCGACTCCAACTCGAATTCCTGCAGCGCTCGCTGTCCGCCTCATCACCACGCCGGAGTCCCGTGGACGCGCCGACTCGTCATCATTGACCGCGGGTGGATTCGTTGCAGACACAGTCGTTCGTATGACAGGAGCAGAGCGGTTTCTGGCTGCTGTGCGGCGGCAGCCGGTGGACTGCACGCCGATCTGGTTCATGCGCCAGGCCGGACGCATTCTCGCCGGATACAGGGAGCTGCGCGAGCGCTACGACATCCTCACACTGACCCGGACGCCGGAGCTCTGCGCGCAGGTCACGCTGATGCCGGTGTACGAGCTCGGTGTCGACGCCGCGGTGCTGTACGCCGACATCATGCTGCCGCTGATCGGTATGGGTGTGCCCTTCACCATCGATCCCGGCGTCGGTCCCATCATCGAGTCGCCGCTGCGCAGTCCTGAGGACATCGATGCACTGCGCGTCGTGGATCCGCACGAAGCCACCCCGGAGCTGTTCGAGTCGATCCGCATGGTGCGACGCGAGCTCGACGGCACGACCGCGGTCATCGGGTTCGCCGGCGGACCGTTCACCGTGGCGTCGTACATGCTCGAAGGCAGACCGACAAAGGACTTCGCGCACACCAAGGGCCTGCTCTACGGCGAGCCCGACCTCTGGCACCAGCTGATGCACACGCTCACCGAGGTCACCATCCGCTACCTGCGCGCCCAGGTGGCGGCCGGGGTACAGGTGGTGCAGCTCTTCGACTCCTGGGCGGGAACACTGGCCCGCAGCGACTACGAGCAGAGCGTGCTTCCCTACACCGCGCGCATCTTCGATGCGCTGCGTGACGACGTGCCCACGATTCATTTCGGCACGGTGACCGCTCACCTGCTCGAGCCGATGGCCCGCGCGGGAAGCGATGTGGTCAGCGTGGACTGGCGGCTGCCCCTCGACGAGGCCTGGTCTCGCCTCGGGTACGAGCACGGCGTGCAAGGCAACCTCGAACCAGCTGTGCTCACCGCGCCGTTCGAGACAGTCGCCGCACGCGCGCGGGACGTGCTGCGCCGCGCCGGCGGCCG
>DASUWI010000094.1:0-33072 GCA_036378495.1 Candidatus Dormiibacterota bacterium | reverse complement strand
CCAGTGTGTGCACAGCGGCATGCTGCGCTTCGAGGCGCCGTACTACGAGTTCCGCCACGAGCTTGCGCGTCAAGCCATCTTGCAGGCCATCGCGCCCGCGAACAGCGCCGCACTGCACGCCGAGGTGTTGCGGATACTTCGCGACCAACCCGATCGCGCCGGCCACCTCGAACGGCTTGCGCATCATGCCGAGGCAGCCGGCGACGCCCAGGCGACCCTCGAATACGCGCCCGCCGCCGCCGCGCTCGCGGCATCGATGAAATCGCACCGTGCCGCTGCCGCGCACTACAGCCGCGCGGTGCAATTCGCGGACGCACTTGAGCCACCTCGCCACGCCGCCTTGCTGCTGAGTACCTCGTACGAGCACCACCTCATTGGCGAAGTCGCCAATGCCGCCTCGATGGCGGAGCAGGCGCTCGCGCTTTCTCGGGCTCACGGCGACCGACTCAACGAGGGCGACACACTGCGATGGCTGTCGCGTTTGTACTGGGTCGAGGGACGGCATCGGGCGGCCGCGGACGCGGCTCACGCCGCGGTCAGCACCCTCGAGCAACAGCCCGCTGGTGTTGAGCTGGCCAGGGCATACAGCCAGGAAGCACAGATCAGCATGCTGATGTACGAGCGCGAGCAGACGGAGGTATGGGCGGACAAGGCGGTGCGCCTGGCGGCGGCCATCGACGCGCCCCAAATCCGGGCGCACGCGCTCAATAGCCTGGGCACGGCTCGGCTGCACGCCGGCCGGCGCGACGGCCTGCCGCCGCTGCTCGAAAGCCTCCGGACTGCAACCGAATGCGGCTCCGAGGATGATGTGGCTCGCGCTTGGGTGAACCTCGCGTGGGCCCATCTGACGCTCCTCGAGCTGCCACGCGCTCGAGAGTACGCACAAGAGGCGATCGAGTACTGCGTCGACCATGACATTCACGTCGCGCGGTTCCATCTCTCCGCATCGCTGGCGGAGCTTCACCTGGCCGAGGGGCAATGGGACGACGCTGCAGCGCTCGCGGCCGCTCTCAGTCACGAGCCAACGGTCCCCCGTGCGTACGCCGCGAGGGTCGTGGCACTCAGCGTCGCTGCCAAAGTTCGCATCCGCCGCGGCTACGACGCGCAGTCCATGCTCGACGAGGCGCATGCCGTTGCTCAGCTTCACCCTGAACTTCAGTGGCTGCATCCCGTCGCGGCCGCCCATGCGGAAGCGGCGTGGTACAGCGGGCGCCCTCAGGACATCGAGGCAGCGGTGCTGCCGGCGCTGGAGCTGGCCCTGGCGGCGGGCGAACCGCGCGCCGTGGGTGAGCTCAGCTACTGGATGTGGAAGGCGGGGCGCCTACGTACTCCCCTTGACGCTGCCGCGCACCCGTATGCGCTCCAGATTCGTGGGGATTGGAAGGCGGCGCACGCGGCGTGGGCAGAGCTCGGGTTCCCGTATGAAGCCGCGCTTGCGCTCGCCGGCAGCGGTGACGAGACGGACCTGCGCGCGTCGATCGCCTCGCTGGCGCGGCTCGCCGCCAAGCCGGTGATGGCGGAGGTGGCACAGCGCCTGCGGGCGCTCGGCGGCACCGTCATCCCCCGTGGTCCGCGTCCTGCCACACGCGGGAATCCGGCAGGGCTGACGGCACGCGAGATGGACATCCTGGCCCTGCTGGCGGAGGGTCTGCGCAACCCCGAGATCGCCCGCCGGCTGTTCGTCTCCCCCAAGACCGTCGATCATCACGTGTCAGCGATCCTGTCGAAGCTCGACGTCGGCTCGAGGGTCGAAGCCGCAGCGCGAGCGCGCGAGCTCACGCGCCCGGGTGACGTCGCGGCGCAAGGGACCCATCGAGGTGCGGGGTCCGAGCCGGCTCAGTCGCTGTAGCGGCGAATTCGCTGGTCCTCGGCGCCCCGCTCACCGCGATACAGCGAGCAGGTTTCGGGATTGCCGATGCAGGGGGGCGTCGGGTGGCGCCCGGTGAACTTGTGGGTCCGCCGGTCCACGTGGCAGTCCGCCTTGTACCGCGTCAGCATGCCGAAGGGGCCTGCGCGCTCCTTGAGGATCTGCTCCAGGTAGGGGCAGCGCCGGTGCTGGACCGACGGCGCCGACTTCGCCGCGGCCCGGGAGGGGCGGTCGCGCTTGGACGGCTGAGGTGGCTCGGCACGCATGGCCTCAGTATGCAACGCGGCAAACGAGCGACACCAGCGCCATCCCCCTTCCCGAGGCTCCGCGAGCTACGCCGCGAGCATCGTCTGGATGCGCGACGCGAGCTCTTTGATCTTGAAGGGCTTGGCCAGGGTCTGGACGTTGCCGTAGGCCTCGAGCTTCGGGGCCGTCGAGGAGTTGACCAGCGCGCTGACCACCAGGACCTTGGTGCCGTTGCCGTGGTCCGCCCGGATCTTCTCCAGCACCTGCGTGCCGCTCAGCTCGCCCGGGAGCATCAGGTCGAGCAGAACCAGGTCGGGCTGGAACTCATGGAAGACGGTGAGACCCTCGTCCCCGCTCTTGGCCACCTTGACCTCGTACCCCTCCATCGTGCAGAGGAGCGATTCGATGTCAGCCAGTGCGTAGTAGTCCTCGATGATCAGGACTTTCTTCATATCCGCTCACGCCAATCGCTTATGCCGCCAACGAAATCGGAGCATAGCACGCACCTTTCCAGAGGGTCCTCGGCGCGTGACAAAGGCGTGACCAGAGATGGCCAGAACTGCCGGCAGGCGGCAGCTCTGGTCAGGCGGTGCGCTCGATGATGGTTGCGGTGCCCAGCCCGCCGCCGCAGCACATGGTCTGCAGGCCGTAGCGCGCATCGCGGCGTTCCAGCTCGTGCAGCAGGGTGGTCATCAGCCGGGCGCCGCTGGCTCCGAGCGGATGGCCCAGGGCGATCGCGCCGCCGTTGACGTTGACGCGCTGCATGTCGGGGTGGTGCTCGCGCGCCCAGGCGATGACCACGGGGGCGAACGCTTCGTTGACCTCGAAGAGGTCGATGTCCTCCATCCGCAGGCCGGCGCGTGCCAGCACCTTTGCCGTGGCCGGGATCGGCCCCGTCAGCATGGTCACGGGGTCGACGCCCACCACCACCTGGCTCACGATGCGGGCCCTCGGACGGAGCCCGAGCTCCGCGGCGCGCCGCCGAGAGGTCAGCAGCACCGCGGCCGCGCCATCGGTGATCTGCGAGGAGTTGCCGGCGTGCAGGATCCCGTCGGGGCGGAACGAGGGCAGCAGCTGCCCGAGCACATCCATCGTGGTGCCCGGCCGTATGCCCTGGTCCTGGCTGACCACGCGGTGGTCGCCGTTGGCCGCCACCGTCACCGGGGCGATCTCGCGCGTGAACCGGCCCTCGGCCTGCGCCTGCGCCGCCAGCAGCTGGGAGCGCACCGCGAGCGCGTCGGCTTCCTCCCGGCTGATGTCCCACTGCGCGGCGATCATCTCCGCTGCCAGCCCCTGGTTGACGAGGTCGTATTCCTCGAGCAGCTCGGGAGGGAAGGGCGTCCCCGGCCCCTGGACGACGGTGGCCCCCATCGGCACCCGGCTCATGCTCTCCACCCCGGCGGCGACCGTGACGTCGCACACGCCCGACTGGATGAGGTTGGCGGCGAAGTGAATCGCCTGCTGCGACGATCCGCACTGACGGTCGACGGTCGTCGCCGGCACCTCCACCGGGAACCCCGCGGTGAGCACCGCTTGGCGGCCGACGTTGACGCCCTGCTCGCCGGTCTGGCCGACGCAGCCCATCACCACGTCGTCGACGAGCGCCGGATCCACGTTCGCGCGCGAGGTCACCTCGCGGAGGACATGCGCGGCGAGCAGCACCGGGTGCACATCACGCAGGTCACCGTTCTTCTGGCTGCCGCGTCCCAGCGGCGTGCGCGCCGCCTCGACGATGACGACGTCATCCATGGCCTGCGTGCTCATCGCACGTTCCAACATAGCAGTTGGCCGCAGCGCCTCAGGCGCGTGGCGCAATCCGATACACGGTCACGAGCGGCTGCGCCGGCGTGTGCGGATCCAGCGGATCGACGGGCCCGTACTGCGTCTCGATGAACTCGGCGCCCTCGGGAAGCGCGTCCGGCGGTGCCAGCACGAGCGTATCGCCCGGTCCCGCCGCAGCGGCAATCAGGGCGGGCGGTGCGACGATGACCCGCAGCGCGGCGAGCTGAGGATCGGGTCCAACGGGCTGCGGGGTTGATGGCGGCGGCGGCAGCAACGCGACATCGGCGTCGATGTATGCCGCGCCGCCCTCGAACGTGGTGGATACGAACACCTCGTGACCGCCGGCCTGCTGCCAGGCGACGGCCGTTGCTGCGGGCAGGCCGTCATCGAACCACGCCGCCGCATCGACCGGATACGCCGTGTACATGTCCGCCAGATACAGCGATCCCTGCACCAGCACCGCAGCGCCCAGGATGCCGGCCAGTGCGACGGTGAGCGGGCGATGGCGGGCGAAGAGCGCGCGCAGAGCATCGAGACCGTAGGCCGCGAGGATCAGCCAGAACGGAAGCATGTCCGCGGAGCGCAGCGCATGGGGCTCGTTGTTGTTGTTCACCACCGCGGCCGCGGCCGGTCCGACGACGAGGCAGAACACGACGAACTTGGGCAGCGCCTCGCGACGGCGGCGCCAGCACCCGACGAGCCCGAGCAGGAGCAGGGGCAGCGTCGCGGCGAGCAGCATGCCCGCGAACCCGGTGTTGTGTCGCGGGTTGAAGTCTCCGGTGACGAACAGAAACCCGCCGTCGAAGTACGAGAAGTAGTTGGCGGCGAAGCGGCCGATGAGGGTCGCGAGGGGCGCGCCGTCTCTGGCGATGCTGCGCAGGTCGAACTCGGCGGTGAGCGCACCGGGATGGGAGAGTTCGTAGCCGCCGAGCACGGCGTACCCCGCCACCACCATCATCGGCACAAGCCACCATCCGCGAAAGCGCCTGCGTGCGTACACGCCGACGAACACGACCGTGAACAGCGCCACCTCGACACGGCCGGTGCTGTACGCGTAGATCGAGAGCGCGAGAAACACGCCGGCAACGGCAAAGCTGCGGCGGCGGAGGCGGTGCTCCGCGGCGAGGCACCACAGGACGACCGACAGCGTGGCCACCATGCTGATCACCTCGAAGCCGACCCGGCTCTCCTGGACCAGCCAGGGCGTCAGCGCGGCGAGGACACACATCGCCAGCGCCAGCCAGCGCGACCGTGTGATGCGCCAGGCGGCGAGGGTCAGAAACAGCACGGCGACCAGGCCGAACAGCGCCGCCGGCAGGCGCTCAGTTGTCGCTGTGAGTGGCAAAAACCGGACGAACGGCACCACGGCATAGACGTAGAGTGGATTCTTGTACTCGCCAAAGGCGGCGAAGTAGACCGGCCACGCGTTGCCGTGCTCGTCAACGCCGTGGTGTGCGATCGCCCACGCGTTGTAACCGATCGATGCCTCGTCGATGTAGAACCCCGGCGGCGCCGTGCCCAGCGCGATGAGGTGCTGCGCGACAATCGCAGCGCCGACGACGGCGAACGCGACCGCCCACCAGGCGACGGTGCGCTGCATCACGACATCACGCACGCGCGCTGGCGACGAACTCCAGGAACAGACGGGTGGCTTAGCCGCGCAGCGGGGGCGCTGCAGCGCGCGATGACCGGCTCACGATGTGAACGCGAATCCTCCGATGCGAAGCCAGGGCGCGAGCACGCCGCTCTCACCCTCGCCGAGCTCGACGCGACGCTCACTCGAGATGCCCCGCACGTCTGCCAGCGCGTTCACGATGCTCTGCGTGAAGCGGAGGTCGCGCACGGGACGGCGCAGCTCTCCGTCCTCGATGAGGAACGTTCCCTCGCGAGTCATGCCGGTGATGACCGTGCGCAGCGGATCGACGTCGCGGACGTACCAGAACCGGGTGACGTAGAGGCCGCGGCGCACGGGGGCGATCAGCTCCGCGACGCTGTTGTCGCCGGGCAGCATCACGAGATGAGACGCGTAGGGCCCGAACGTGTTGGGCTGCGGCAGCGAGTGGCCGCTGGAGGCGACGCCGTCGCGGGCGGCGGTTGGTGTGTCGTAGAGAACCCCGCGGCAGACACCATCGCGAACCAGGTCGACCGGCTGGGTCGAGACGCCCTCGTAGTCGAAGGGGTAGGGGAACAGCTCGGGATCGCGGGGGTCGTCGCGAATCGTCACGGATTCGCTCATGAGGCGCTCGCCGAGACGCATGAAGCTGCGGTGCTCCTGCACCGCCAGGGCGCTGAAGCCCACCCAGCCGAGGTGCTCGAGCATGTCGACCACCGCGTACGGCGCCAGCACCACCTCGTACATTCCCGGCTCGAGCGTTTCCGCGTTCTGGTTGCGCAGGCAGGTGTCAACGGCCTCGTCCGCCATGGCGCCAATATCGAGCGCGTCGATATCGGCGGCGTGCCGCGCCGCGTAGCCGCTGCCGGAGTCCCCCATCATCACCACGACGCTGCTCGCCTGCGTCGACTCCGCGGTGCGGTCGACGCCGCGCGTGCTCGCGACCGCCGTCTCGCGGCGCGCGGTGCTGACGAAGCCATACGCGCGCAGCCCACGGGCCACCGCGCGTCCGGCGATCTCCTTGACCATGTCGGCACGGAGCTCCGGCGTGGCGGTCGCCGTCGCGCTGCTGAACGCGGCCGGTCCGTCGGGTCCCGTGTCCGGGTCGGGCAGCGGAGGCACGTCGGTCGGCGGCGACAGGGCACGCGCCGCCTCGGCCGCCTCGAGCACCCGCTTGCCGAGCGCGTCCGGATCGGAGCCCGCCGCCCCACCCACACCCATGCGGTTGTCGTGCACCACGCGCGCGTGGAGCCGGAGTGACCGCTCGGCCACGTTCTGATGGATGACGTTGCCGGCAAAGCGCGTCAGCTGCTCGTCGGTGTCGACGACGAGCGCCTCGGCGTCGCCGACCGCGACGTGACGGAGCGCCGCCGCCGCGACATCGGCAGACGATGCGGCGATGGTCACAGCGCAGCCTCCACCTTGACGTTGCGAAACCGGCAGGGCGCCGCGCCATGTCCGACGTGCATCGATTGGACCGGCTGGCCCTTGCCGCAGTTGACCACACCCCACATCCGCCATTCGTCGGGCCCGGCGACGGCGTCGCAGGAGCGCCAGAACTCCGGCGTCTTTCCGCTGTACAGCGCGTTGCGCACCAGCCGTACGCGCTTGCCGTCGACGATCTCCCACCCGTTCTGCGTGCCGAACTGGAAGTTGAGGCGGCGGTCGTCGATGCTCCAGGAGCGGTTGGTCTCGAGAAAGACGCCACGCTCGGTGGTGGCGATCATCTCCTCGAGGCTCGAGGTTCCCGCCTCCAGGTTGACGTTGGTCATGCGGATCAGCGGGAGCCGCGACCAGCCGTCCGCGCGCATCGTGCCGTTGCTCTCCTGGCCGAGCACCGCGGCGCTCTCGCGCGACGTCATGTAGCCGCTGAAAATCCCCGTGTCCACCAGCGCGACGCGGCGCGCCGGTACGCCCTCGTCGTCCCAGCCGAAGGTGCCCAGGCCCTGCTCGCGTGTCGAATCGGCGGTGATGGTCACCTGGTCGCTGCCGTAGCGGAAGCTGCCGAGCAGGTCCGGGGTGAGGAACGACATCCCGGCGAAGGACGCCTCCGCGCCGAGCACGCGATCGAGCTCGGTGGGGTGGCCGCAGGACTCATGCACCTGCAGGGCGGCCTGGGTGCCGTCGAGGATCACGGTCATGACGCCCGACGGGCAGCGGTCTGCGGTCAGCAACGCCGCCGCCTCGGCGGCGATGCGCTCCGCGTTGCCGGCGAGGTCGAAGGACTCGATCGCCTCCCATCCGGCGCACAGCTGGTGGCGGCCGAAGCTGTTGGGGTAGCTGCGCCTCTGCACGTCGTCGTCACTCGTCGCCGTCGCGTCGATTCCGCCACCCGACTCGATGATCGTCTGCTCGATGCGAGCCCCGTCGCTGCTGGCGAAGTAGCGGTGCTCGCGGTCGAACTCCAACGAGCATTCACGCACCCGCACCTGGGGGACGCGAGCCATGTTCGCGTCGACGCGCAGCAGCAGGTCGAGCTTGTCCTCGAGCGACACCGCGAACGGATCGATCCGCGTCGGTGTGCGGTAGTCGCCGACCGCGGGCGCGAGCGGCGCCAGGCGCACCGGTGCGCTGCCCAGCCGGGCCGAGGCGCGAGCGATTCGCACCGCGAGACGCGCGCAGTCGTCGATGCTGCCGCCGTCGAGGCGGCAGGTGGCGGCGAAGCCCCATGCTCCGCCGGCCAGGACGCGCACGCCGAGCCCTTCGTCGTCATCGCTCTCGATCGCTGCGACCACGCCGTTCTTGACCACCAGATGCTGCACCGATCGGTCGACGACGCGGCACTCGGCATACTCGGCACCCGCCGCCGCTGCCGCGTCCAGGGCGCGTTCTGCTAGATCCCTCATGCGCGACAGTTTCGCTGCTCGCCCAGTGCACGCGTCGCATCGGGCATCCAGGCCGCGTCGGTGCAGCCCGAGCAGAAGCAAGGTGGGCGGCCCCACTGCCGTAGGTGATACGGCGGAAACACGTCGATCGCCGCGTGTACCACGACGATCGACGCATATACTCCGATGCGGGTAGCCCTGACGATGAAACTCGATCCACGCCGTCGATTTCGCGATCGGCTGCTGGTGGGCATGGTGGTGGTCGCCCTGCTGCCGCTCGCGGGGTTCGCCATTCTGGCCGCGTTCGAGCTGGACTCGGTCAGCCGCAGCACGGCGTCGCAGGCTCAGGGCGCGATCCTGCAGGACGAGCAGGACCGCCAGCAGTCCAGCGCGTCCAGCCGCGGCAGCCTGATCGATGCTCGTGTGTCGGCGATAAGCACAGAGCTGAGCCACCTGTCGGACAGCGTCAAGGCGGCCTTGCCGGCGGCGCCGGCGACACAACTGTCCGATGCCTACGTCACCTATGGCGGCGCCGAGTACTCGGGCGGCATCAGCGACCCGGAGACCGCCCTCGTGGGTGCCTCGCCCGGCGCCGAGCAGCTGAAGCTGGTCGCCGCCGCCCAGGCGCTCGTGCCGCAGCTGCAGACCCTGCGCCATGACTACCCCGAGATCGACACCGTCTGGATCGCCAGCACCAACACGGAAGCGGTCGCAGCCGTCCCCGGGTTCGATGTGAAGGGCGCGCTCGACGAAGGCCTTATCGATCCGGCGAACCCGCTGGTCCGAGCCGGCGCCAATGTGTTCGCCGCCGGTCAGAGTCGCTTGACGTCGACGCACACCGGCGATTGGGTCAACCCGACCACAAACGGGCGATCACCCGGCGGCCCCTTCTGGACGGACGCGTATCCCCTCATGGCCTCCGGCAACAGCGGCGTGTCGGCGTGGATCCCGCTGCCGGACGGCCAGACGGCCGTGGGTGTCGACGTGTCGGTGGCCTCCCTGGTGACGGCCGCGCTCAGCCAGCCGAGCGCCATCCCGTTTCCGCCGGCGGCCTACCCCCTCTTGCTCAGCAGCGACGGCTCGGTGCTGTTCGCCGACCCCAGCGCGTTGAAGGACTTCCCCACGGCGGGCACGCTGCCGGGCACCCGGCTCAACCTGCCGCCGGACAAGAGGTTCGGAGCGGCGCTCGCCGGCGTGCTCAAGTCAGGACGCGCGGAGCTGCTCAGCACCCGTCTCGACGGAATCATGAAGGACGTGTTCACGGCGCCGGTCTACGGACCGCAGTGGGTGCTGGCCACGCCAGTGCCGCGCGGCGACCTCGAGCCTGACCTGACCGGGCTGACCTACGGCATCGTGCAGAGCGTCCACAGCCTCTTCCCGGTGGTGGTGCTGCCGGCGCTGCTCTTGCTGCTGGCTCTGGCGTTCGTGGTGGCGACCCTGCTGTCACGCCGCATGGTCGGCCCGGTGCGCAACCTCACCCGGTCGGCCGAGGTGCTGGCCGAGGGGCGCACCGACATCCCGGTGCCTCCACAGGGGCGCGACGAGGTCGGCGTGCTCGCCTCGGCTCTGGAGCGAATGCGCCAGGAGATCAATCGATCCCACCGCGCGATCCTTGCGGCGTCCGCCGAGCTCGAGGCGCGCGTGGAGCACCGCACCTCCGAGCTCCGCGCCCGCAACGACGAGCTGGTGGCGATCAACGACCTCGCCGCCTCACTGACCCGCTCGCTACAGGCGCAGGTCATCCTGAGCGACGCCCTCGACGCCATCCGCGCGGTGCAGCCGCTCAGGGCGGCGCGGGGGTACATCCTCGATGGGGCGACGCTGGTCACCACCAGCGAATGGCACCGCCACGAGGACACGCCGCCGGCCGAGGCCCTGGACGCGCTCGCTGCGACGGCCATCGGCAGGCGCCGCCTGGTGCGGCGCGCCGACCGCGGCCACCTGCTGCTCGCCTGGCCGCTCGCGACCACCCAGGGTCCGCTCGGCGCCCTGGCGGTGCAGACTCCGGTGCCCCCTCGGGCGGACACGCAACGCCTGCTCCAGGCCATCGCCGACCAGGTGGCTCTTGCCCTGCACACCGCCCATCTCTCGGCGGTCGGACGCGAGCACGCGGTGCTCGAGGAGCGCACGCGCCTGGCACGCGAGATCCACGACACGCTGGCGCAGCAGCTGAC
The DNA here is from genome assembly GCA_036378495.1 of Candidatus Dormiibacterota bacterium. Classification (GTDB taxonomy): domain Bacteria; phylum Chloroflexota; class Dormibacteria; order Aeolococcales; family Aeolococcaceae; genus JAFALX01. Next base: position 22,566 of record DASUWI010000094.1, on the reverse strand, counting down.
CGGCATCGTGCTGCAGCTCGAGGCGGCGCAGACCATGATCGATCGCGGCTCCGACCGTGCGCGCTCCTCGGTGTCGCTGGCGCACGAGCTGGCACGGTCGGCACTGCAGGAGGCCCGGCGCTCCGTCTGGAACCTGCGCCCGGCACCGCTGGCCACGACGGGCTTGGTCGCGGCGCTGGAGCGCGAGGTCCGCGCGCTCCAGGAGCGCACCGGAATAAGCGTCCGGTTCCGCACCCGCTCGGTGCCCCGCCACCTGTCCCTGAGCCCCGCGGCGGAGGTGGCGTTGCTGCGGATCGTGCAGGAGGCGCTCGCCAACGTCTCGCGCCACAGCGGCGCCGGCCGGGTCGACGTGCGCATGCGCAGCGTCGGACACGAGCTCCTCGTGTCGGTGCGCGACGACGGCGCCGGGTTCGACCCCTCGGCCGAACCCGCGCGCGATGACTGCTTCGGGCTGCAGGGCATGCGCGAACGCATCCGCCTCGCCGGCGGCAGCCTCGTGGTGGCGAGCGCACCCGGGAAGGGCACCGAGGTGACGGCGCGGATCCCGTACACCGAGAGCGCCGATGTGGAGCACACGGCGTGATTCGGGTGCTCGTCGCTGACGACCATCCGGTCGTGCAACAGGGGCTCTGCACGATGCTCGAGCTCGAAGAGGACATCGTCGTCGTCGGCCGCGCCGGCGACGGGGCCGAGGCCGTGACGCAGGCGCGCGAGCAGCACCCCGACGTGATCCTGCTCGACGTCCAGATGCCCAACGTCGACGGCATCGAGGCACTCCGTCAGATACGCGCGTCTCAACCCGAGGCGCGGGTGATCGTGCTGACGACGTACCGCAACGAGGACTACGTGTTCCCCTCGCTCCAGGCGGGCGCAAGCGGGTACCTGCTCAAAGACGCCACTCGTGAGGAGCTGGCCGGCGCCATCCGGTCGGTGGCTGCCGGCGAGTCACTGCTCGACCCGGAATGGCTTCGCACAAAGCCCAGCGAGCTGCCGTCGCTGACGGCGCGTGAGCGCGACGTGCTCCGCCTCATGGCCGACGGCGGCAGCAACGCGGAGATCGCCCAGAAGCTGTTCGTCAGCGAGAACACCGTCAAGACCCATGTGTCCAACATCCTGGTGAAGCTGGGCTGCCGCGATCGTGCCGCCGCCGTGCTCACCGCGTGGAGGCGCCACCTGCTCTGACGAGAGGCGGGCCAGCGCGGCCATGGGTGACGTCAGCGGGGGGCAGCCGACTGAGCCGCGCAGGCAGCGGCTGTGCTGCTGCAAGCGGCGAAGGAGGAGGGGTCCCCGCGGCGGCAGGACCCCCTGGCCGCGCCGGCGGCGGGTTCAAAGCAGGTGCGCATGTAGGCTGTGCGCCCCATGGCGAACGAATCGGCGCAGCGCAGCATCGGCGTCGGCGTGCTCGGGCTCGGGACGGTCGGCACGGCGGTGGCGCGCCGGCTGATCGGCGACTGGGAGCTCTTGACCGAGCGCTGCGGAGGCGTTACACCGGTGCTGCGCACCGTAGCCGTCCGTGACCTCGCCAAGCCGCGCGACCTCGACCTCAAGAACGTGCGCCTCGTCGCTGACGCGGCCGGCGTGGTCGACGATCCCGATGTCGCCGTGGTCGTTGAGGTCATGGGTGGCACCAACCCGGCGGCCGGCCTGATCGGGCGCGCGCTCAGCGCGGGAAAGACTGTGGTCACGGCGAACAAGGCGGTGATCGCGGCCGATGGCCAGCGGCTCTGGGGCCTCGGGGCGCAGCATGGCGCAGGGCTCTGGTTCGAGGCCGCCGTCGGCGCCGGCCTGCCGATCGTCGGTGTGCTCCGCGACTCGCTGCGCGGCGACCGTATCGCGGGAATCGACGCGATCATCAACGGAACGACCAACGTCATCCTCACCCGCATGCGTGAGGAGGGGCTGGCGTTCACCGCAGCACTGGCCGACGCGCAGCGGCGCGGCTATGCCGAGGCTGACCCCAGCGCCGACGTCGATGGCTGGGACGCGGCGCAGAAGCTCGTGATCATGGTGCGTGTCGGGTGCGAGCTCGCGATCCAGGTCGATGATGTCGACGTGGTCGGCATCGGCTCGCTCGACCGCATCGACCTCGGCTACACCGGACGGATGGGCTACGCGGTGAAGCTCCTCGCCCACGCCGAGGTCCACCAGAACGCCGCCGTCCAGGTGCGGGTGCGGCCGACTGCGGTCCCGCACGGGCACGAGCTGTTCGGTGTCGACGGCGCCGCGAACGCCGTGATGCTGCGCAGCGACCTGGCGCAGCGGGTGTCGATCCGCGGCGTCGGCGCCGGCGGCGACTCCACCGCCAGCGCCGTGGTATCGGATGTGGTGAACGCGGTCGTGCGGCTCAACGCGCCGCCCCCGCCGCCACGCGCGGTTCCGCCGCGCGTGCTCGACGCCGAGGAGTACGAGGTGGCGCAGTACCTGCGGTTGCGCATCACCGACACGGACGAGGCGCGCGAGCTCGTGCTGCAGGCGCTCGCCGACCGTGGCGTTCCCATCGACGACGCCATCGACAAGCCGCCGGTCGACGGCTCCACGCCGCAGCTGCTCGTCCTCACCGGACTCGCTCCCCGCGCCGTGCACGACCGCGCGCTCGAGACCCTCGACTCGCTGCCGGTCGTGCGCGAGATCGCGTGCGCATTCGACCGCATCCCGGCGCCGTGAGCAGCGACGGTCTGATCGACCGCTACGCATCCTGGCTGCCCATCACCGCCGCGACGCCACGGATCACCCTCGGCGAGGGCGGCACGCCATGCGTGCGCTCCACCACGATCGGAGACGGGCTCGGGCTGGGCTCGCTGCACTTCAAGCTGGAGGGGCTCAACCCCACCGGCTCGTTCAAGGACCGCGGCATGGTGGTGGCGGTGGCCAAGGCGCTCGAGGACGGCGCGCGCGCCGTCGTTTGCGCATCGACGGGCAACACCAGCGCATCGGCCGCGGCGTACGCGGCACGGTTCGGCCTGCGAGCCGGAGTGGTCATCCCGGCTGGCGGCATCGCCTCGGGGAAGCTGCTCCAGGCGCAGGTCCACGGCGCCACCGTCCTGGCGGTGCCCGGAAGCTTCGACGATGCGCTGCGTCTCGTGCGAGCGATTCGCGACCGCTACCCGGTCACGCTGGTCAACAGCCTCAATCCGCACCGCGTCGAGGGGCAGAAGACGGCGGCGTTCGAGATCGTCGACGACCTCGGCGACGCGCCCGATGTGCTGGCCATCCCCGTCGGCAACGCGGGGAACATCACGGCGTACTGGCGGGGGTTCCGCGAATACCATCACGCCGGGCTCGCGACGCGGCTGCCGCGCATGATAGGCGGGCAGGCGGAGGGCGCGGCGCCACTGGTCCGCGGGTCGCCGGTGGCGGAGCCCACGACGGTCGCCTCCGCCATCCGCATCGGCAACCCCGCGTCGTGGGAGTCGGCGATCGCCGCGCGCGACGAATCGGAAGGGCTCATCGATTGTGTCAGTGATGACCAGATCTTGGATGCCCAGCAGCGGCTGGCCCGCGAGGAGGGCATCTTCTGCGAGCCGGCCTCGGCGGCGTCGCTGGCCGTGCTGGAAAAGGCCGTCGCCGCCGGCGCTGTCGCGCCGGGCGCGCACGCGGTCTGCGTGTTGACGGGCAACGGCCTCAAGGATCCGGCGACCGCTGCGGCCTTCGTCGACCCTCCGCACGACGTCAGCGCCGACGTCGCCGCCGTGGCTGCGGCGCTCGGCTTGGGGTGACGCGGGTGCGTGTCAGGGTCGCGGTTCCGGCGAGCGTGGCCAATTTGGGGCCCGGGTTCGACATCCTCGCGCTCGCCGTGCAGCTGCAGAACGAGGTCAGCTGCGAGCAGCGCGACGACGACGTGGTCACCGTCGATCCGGGCGATGTCGCAGACGATGAGCTTCGCGACCCCGCTCGCAACCTGGTGACGCGCTCCTACCTGCACGCGTGCGCGGTGCTCGGCATCAGCGACGTGGGCGCGTCGTTCCACTGCGTGAACCGGATCCCCTTCGGCCGCGGGCTCGGTTCCAGCGCGGCCGCAGCGCTCTCGGGTGTGCTCGTCGCTGCGGCGCTGCACCGCGCGCCCTGGGACGAGCAGGCCGTGCTCGACCACGTCGCCGAGCTCGAGGGCCACCGCGACAACGCGGCTGCGGCGCTGCTCGGCGGCCTGGCCATCTGCGCGCCGGGAGCTCCGGCGGTGCAGCTGAGCGTGCCCGATGAGTTGCGAGTGGTCGTCTTCGCCCCCGACTCGCAGATGCCCACACGCGAGGCGCGCCAGGTGGTGCCGCACGAGTTCAGCCGTTCGGACGCGGTGTTCAACGCCTCGCGGTGCGCGCTGCTGGTGCGCGCGCTGGCACTGCGCGACTGGGCAACCCTCGGTCCGGCCATGGAGGACCGCTGGCACCAGCCTCCGCGCAGCGCGCTCATGCCCGCGCTGCTGCCGATGATCGAGGCCGCGCGCGCGGCGGGTGCTGCGGGCGCGGCCCTCGCCGGCGCCGGGCCGTCGGTGGCAGCTCTGACGGTGCGCGACCACGACGCGGTGGGCGCCGCCATGCAGCGGGCGGCAGCCGATCACCGCGTCGGAGGCACAGTGCTGACGCTTTCGCCGCGCAACTTCGGAGCGCGCGTGGACCTGCGGCCATGACCCTCGTGGTGCAGAAGTACGGCGGCACGAGCGTGGCGACGCCGGCGCGGCTGCGCCGGGTGGCCCGCCGCGTCCACGCCGCGGTGGCGAACGGCGATCAGGCCGTGATCGTGGTCAGCGCCATGGGCGACACGACCGACAACCTGATCAAGCTGGCGCATCGCATCACCCCCGAGCCGCCCTCACGCGAGATGGACATGCTGCTGAGCACCGGCGAGGTGATCACGGCTCCGCTGCTGGCCATGGCGCTCGAGGCTGCCGGCGTGCCCGCCGTGTCGCTCACCGGGCATCAGGCGGGCATCCGCACCAGCCGGGCCCACCGCTCGGCGCGCATCACGGACATCGTTCCGGTTCGCATCATCGACGAGCTCGCGGGCGGCCGTGTCGTCGTCGTCGCCGGCTTCCAGGGCAGCACCGAGAACATGGACATCACGACGTTGGGTCGCGGTGGGTCGGACACGTCGGCGGTGGCCCTGGCCGTCGCGCTCAGCGCCGAACGCTGCGAGATCCTCACCGACGTCGCCGGCGTCTTCACCGCCGACCCGCGGATCGTGCCGGAGGCGAGGGTGATTCCCGAGATCGCCTATGAGGAGATGCTGGAGATGGCTGCGGCGGGCGCGCGTGTCATGCACCCGCGAGCTGTCGAGATCGGTGAGGCATACTCGATGCCGATCCGGGTGCTCTCCAGCTTCGAGGAGCTCCCGGGCACGCTCATCTGCAGGCACCCGCGCATGGAAGAACGCCAGAAGGTGCGCGGCATCGCGCACGAGACCGACGTCGCCAAGGTGACGCTGCTGCGCGTCCCCGACCGTCCGGGCGTGGCCGCGTCGACGTTTGGCCCGTTCGGCGATGCGGGGATCAACGTCGACATCATCGTCCAGAACGTGTCGCACAGCGGCACCACGGACCTGAGCTTCACCATCGCGCAGTCCGACCTCAAGAGCGCGCGGGCGTTGCTCGAGGGGGTGGCGCGCGCCGTTGGCGCCGAGGGATACGAGGCCACCTCCGACATCGCGCAGGTGAGTGTGATCGGCACCGGCATCCGCGGCACGCCGGGCATGTTCGCCAAGATCTTCCGCACTCTCGCCGAGTCCGGCATCAACATCCAGATGATCTCGTCCAGCGAGATCGACATCACCTGCATCATCGATCGCGCGTCGGTGCGCGAAGCGGTGCGCGCTCTGCACCAGGCGTTCGAGCTCGAGAAGATTTGACGCTCTCGGTGGGCATCGTCGGGCTGCCGAACGCGGGCAAGTCGACGCTGTTCAACGCGCTGACACGCGCCGGCGCCGCCGTCGGCAACTATGCGTTCACCACCATCGAGCCGAACACCGGCGTGGTCGGCGTGCCCGACGCGCGGCTGGACCGGCTGTTCGAGCTGTTCCGGCCGCCGCGTGAGATTCCCGCGACGGTGACCTTCACCGACATTGCGGGGCTGGTGCGCGGCGCCAGCCGCGGCGAGGGGTTGGGCAACCGGTTTCTCGGGCACATCCGCGAGGCGGATGCCACCGCGCTGGTGGTGCGGGCGTTCGCCGACCCGGATGTCAGCCACGTCGAGGGCGCGGTCGACCCGGTGCGCGACATCGATGTCATCGAGCTCGAGCTGCAGCTCGCCGACATCGACACCGTGTCGCGGCGGCTGGAGCGCACCGAGCGGACGTCACGCCTGCAGAAGGAGAAGGAGGAGGAGATGCTGGCCCTGCTGCGCCGTGTGCTGGCCCATCTCGACGCGGGTCGGCCGGTGCGCACGATGGTGTTGAGCGCTGAGGAGCGCGCCGCGCTTCGCGAGCTCTGGCTGCTGACGGCAAAGCCGCTGCTGGTGGTGGTCAACGCCGATGAGGCGCACGCGTCCGACGTCGTTCCGGACGCGGTCGCGGCTCGCGCACTCGAGGCCGGCGGCGAGGCGATCGCGGTGTCGGCGCGCATCGAGTCCGAGCTGCTCGAGCTGGAGCCGGACGAGCGCGACGTCTTTCTCGCCGACCTCGGTTTGACCGAGCCTGGTCTGCACCGCGTTGCGCGCAGTGCCTACCACCTGCTCGACCTGCTCACCTTCTTCACCGCCGGCGAGAAAGAGGTGCGCGCGTGGACGCTGCGCCGCGGCGGCAGCGCCATCGACGCAGCCGCCGTCATTCATACCGACTTTGCGAAAGGGTTCATCCGCGCGGAGGTGGTGGACGTGGACGACCTGTTGGCCGCGGGGTCATACAACGCGGTTCGTGAGCAGGGCAAGCAGCGCCTGGAGGGCCGCGAGTACGTCGTGCGCGACGGCGACGTCGTGCACTTCCGCTTCAATGTCTAGCCCGCGTCAAGGGACGCGATCCTTCCCCGTCAAGCGACGCTGCCTGATCGCTCAGGCCGTCTTCGTCAGCTGCTGGCGGGCAGCGTGTCGTCGATGAAGTTGAAGAAGGGCAGGCCGAAATGCGTGAGACGGTTGCCGAGCTGCACCCCGCAGACGAGGCCGTCGCCATTGCCGGGCTGGCCATGCGAGCGCACCCCGCTCGTCGGGCTGTCCACCTCGGCCGCGACGCGATAACCCTCCGATGCCAGCGTCGCCACCGAGAGAAGCTGGTAGCCGGCAGGACACCCGTTTGATGGTGCGCCGGCTTTCGCCGTCACCTGCGCGCTGATGACGATGCCAACCATGCCGATAGTGACGAGGACGAGCCTTTTCATTTGCGCTCCCTGTGTGGTCCGTGCTTTTCAACGGCCACCGCCTGTTGGCTGCCAGACCGTGGCGCAGCAGAACGCTAGTCGAGCTCCGAGACGCTCGCATCAGGAGCCCCACCCTCAAGTTTGCCGCCGCCCACGTAGTGCGGCAGCCCGCTTGTCACGATCTCGCGGGCGCGCGTAGCCGCGAGCCCGGTGCGCGAGCGTCCCCGCGTGCGTCCACCGCGCTGAGTCGGCGTCCACCATGGCTGCCCTCGCGTCCGACACAGCGGCCGGTAGCATCCGGGCGTGCGCCTGCTGTTCCGCCGGCGCCCGCCGGCCAGGTCCGCTCTGCGGTGGCACGGCGCGGCCGCCACCTCGTCCATCGATCGATCAGAGAGGCGCCACGACCTCTACACCGGGGCCGTCGCGCGACTGCCTCAAGAAGACAGCCTGGCACTGTTCGAACGGCTTCGTGACCGCCTTTTTCGTTATGACATCTTTCCGTCTCGGCTCCTGTCGTTCGCACTCGATCCTGCTCCACCGCTCGGCTCCGGCACCGTCATCGTTCAAGCCGTCGGTGTGGGCCGTGTCCGCCTCGAGTTCGCTGTGAAGGTGATCGACTCGTGGGACCGAAGCGACGCCTCAGACCGCGACGCCGGCTTCACCTACGTCACGCTTCGTGGCCATCCCGAGCGCGGAAGGGAAACGTTCAGAGCGTTCATTCGGTCGGACGGCGAGGTCGTTTTCTCGATGGAAGCATGGTCGGAGCCGGGGACCCGGCTGACGGCGCTCATGGGCCCGGTCGCGCGTTTCATCCAGGTCCACGCATCGCGGGCGGCGGTGCGCCGCGTCACCGGTGCTCAGGCGCTCGACGGATAGAATCTGCCGGCGTGCGTCCTGAGCGCCGCGCCTGGCTCGAATGCCTGGCCGTGACCCGCACCGTCCTTGAAGTGCCGCAGCTGCGCGAGCTGTGGAACGCTCCCAGCGCATTGGATGGGTGGACGGTGGGAACACTCGCCGGTCACGTCATCCGTGGCGCCACCATCATCGGCGATTACCTCGATGCATCAGTCCCGAGAACGCGGACGTGATCACCGCAACCGAATACTGGCGCCGCGTCCCCGGCGACACCACGCTGCCCATTCACGCCGGCATCAGCGAACGGGCGCGCGCTCAGGCGGAGCGTGGTCTCGACGCGCTCCTTGCCGACATTGACAAAGCCACGCCGCGACTCCGTGCAGCGTGTGAGACCGAGCCCGACGGCCGGCTGACCACGGCGTTTGCCGGTCTCGTGCTGACCTTCGATGACCTCCTCATCTGCCGCTGCGTCGAGCTGACCGTGCACACGGACGACCTCTGCGCCAGCCTGGGCATCGACACGCCACCCCTGCCGGCCGGTGCCACCGAGCTGACCATCGAAACCCTCGTCGGCGCGGCGCGGCTCCGTCACGGCGACCTCGCCGTGCTGCGCGCGCTCACGCGACGAGAGCGTGATGCCCCAGAAGCGCTGCGCGTTCTCTGAGCGCCAGACGCAGCGCTAGCTCGGGTGGCGCGTGCCCGACCGCAGCATCAGGCGTCGCAGGCGACCGTAGACGTGACGCGGAACTGCTGTGTAGCGGAACGTTCGGCTGCTGCGCAGTGCCGCCAGATCCTCTTCGAGGCGCTGCATCCGCCGCTGCTCGGCGGTGACCGGTTCGTCCAGCTCGGAGCGCCAATCCCAACTGTCCGGCTCGGCTGGACGTGCCGCTCGGGCACTCGGGCGAGCGTGCAACACCAGGCGAAAGTCGGTGACTCCTGGCCGTTTCTGCTCATGGAAGAGGCGCCCCACCGTTTCCACGTCGTCGAATCCGGCGGCGTGGAGCAGGGCGATGACTGCCTTCTCATTCGGCAGGAACCAGTTGGTGGGATCGTTCTTGAACTCCGCGCCGGGGGCGAACTCGACGAGCGCCCGATCTTCATTGCCATCGATGGCGATCGCGGCGGTCTCCACCACCGCGAGCTGCTTCGTCACACGCCGAAGGCGGCGGAGCGCGGTGAGCGGCTCGCCGAGGTGATACAGCACACCCAGGAACAGCGTCACGTCGAACACTCCGAGCGACGCCAGATCGCAGGTCATGAAGTCGTCCACCACCGGCTCCACCTTGCTGCGACGCGCCTGCCGTGCGGTGTCAAACGCGCGCTTGCCCAGGAGTCCCACGGCGTCCCACCACGCGCAGTGCGGCCCCCACAAGACTGGGCGGGTACCGGCGGCGCGGCAGTTGGCGACGTACGCCCAGTAGTCCGGCGCGTGCCTGAAATCCAGCGCCCAGACGAAATGATCGAGCGCGACCACGCGCGTCGCACCCAAATCTTCGGCAGCGAAGGAGAAATACCCGTCCCACGCTCCGATGTCCAGCACCGTGCGCCCCTCGAGTGGCGGCAGCTGCAGCGCTTCGAACTCTGTGCGCAGCGTGTCCAGGGCCAGCTCGCCGGGCGTGACTCTGTCAGGCAAACTGATGGAGTGCCACCAGTAGATCCCGTTCTCGTCGACCGCCACCGGACGCGAAGGATAGATGAGGTCGATGGTCCGTGGTGACATCGGCTGCGCCCGGGGTTTCAACGATGTGCAGCGATAGCGTGGTGATCGATGGAGCTGGTGCCGGTGGTGGCCACATGCGCCGCGACGCCGAGCTGCTGCGTCGCTGCGCCGCCGGCGACACCGCCCGCGCCATCCGCCTGTACTGGTTCGCGCCGCCGTGCCTCAGCCTCGGCCGGCTGGAGCCGCTCAGCGACGTCGATGTCGATGCCTGCACGCGCGACGGCATCGACGTTGTGCGCCGCCCCAGTGGCGGGCGCGCCGTCCTGCACGACGACGAGGTGACATACGCCGTCGTCTGCCGTGCCGATGATCCCGATTTCGGCGGCGACGTCATGACCAGCTGCTGCCGCATCCACGAGGCGGTGGCGGTGGGGCTCGGCGCGCTCGGCGTCGCCGCGACACTGCACGCAGCGCCCTCGATGGAACGGCACACGGCCCGCACCGCGCTGGCAGCCGCCGATTGCTTCGCCCGGCCTGCCGGTTCCGAGCTGCTCGACGCCTTCGGCCGCAAGCTCGTCGGGAGCGCGCAGGCGCGTCGCGGCGGCGCGCTGCTGCAGCACGGCAGCGTGCTGCTGTCACCGTCGCGAGCAGCCGGCTATCTGCGCACCGGCTCGCGGTCTGGCGCCGCGGTGTTCGCGCACGCGGCCCCGTCGGACGGGCTGCGCGCGCTCGCCGGACGGCACATCAGCCGCGAGGAAGCCGCGTCCGCCCTGGCAGCAGGCTTTCGCGGGATCTTGTGTGCCAAACCCCTTGACACCACAGCATGATGTGCTATCCTCTGCCAACAGCCACAAGATGTGGGGCTGCACCCCCAACATCAAGGGCAGTCATGGCAGCGGGCGCGCCGGGTCCTGCCCACCGCTCCGGCTTCGCGCTCTGCTGAGGCCGCGTCCATCTGGCGCCCCGCTGCCCCGTTCTCCGGGAGCAGCGAGAGGCGCCTGCTACGCTTCCTGACGGACAGCGATGGCACGCAAGACCCGCAGACAGAAGCAGCGCGCGGCCACCCGGCAGAACGCTCCGCTGCGGAGCGCAGCACCACGGGCAGGCGTGGACATCGCTCCGAGCGCGCCGCCGCCCGGCGGCGACGACGCCGAACCCGATCTCGATGCCGCCGAAGCCCCGCTCGACGCGGTGGTCGACGAGCCTGCGCCGCAACCCGCGATGCGCGCAGCAGCGCCCTCACCGGTGGGCGCCGCGCCCGCCGCGGCCCGGCGACGCATCGAGCGGCTGAGCCAGGCCGCGCCATCGCAGACGCGCGCCGGGCGTCCTGGGAAAGGCCCGAGCAACGCAGCTGCGATGTTCGCGCCGCTCGACAGCGAGGATGCGGCGATCCCGTTCGACCACGTTCCCTACGTCCCCGCGGACCTGCGCCGCGTGCTGGTCATCGCCCTCTGCATGGTGGCGCTGATCATCGTCGCCGCAGTCGTCGTCACCCACGTGGTGCACTGACCGGCGTGGTGCACTGACCGGCGTTCGTCCTATGGTGGGGGTGGCATGCGCGTAATCCTGTACACGGGCAAGGGCGGGGTCGGCAAGACGACCGTTGCCGCCGCCACCGCGGTGCGATGCGCCGAGATGGGCTATCGCACGCTGGTGATCAGCACCGACGCCGCGCACAGCCTTGGCGACAGCCTCGACGTCGAGATCGGTGAGAACCCGACGCTGGTGGCGCCCAATCTCTGGGGTCAGGAGATCAACGCGCTGCGCGAGCTCGAGGATCACTGGGACCGCATCCACGAGTACCTGACCGCGCTGTTCGCGTCGCAGGAGGGCGTCGACGACATCGTCGCCGAAGAGCTGGCCTCGCCCCCCGGCATGGAAGAGGTGGCGAGCCTGATGCAGATCAAGCATCACCGCACCAGCGGCGAGTACGACGTGCTGGTCGTCGACTGCGCGCCCACCGGTGAGACCCTGCAGCTGCTCGCATTCCCTGACGTCGCGCGCTGGTACCTGCAGCGGCTGTTTCCGATCCAACGCACCATCGCCAAGGTGGCACGGCCGGTGGTCCAGCCGTTCACCAAGATCCCCCTGCCCACCGACGACTTCTTCGGTCACGTCAAGCACCTCCTGCTCGACCTCGACGGCATGAAGCGCATCCTCGGCGACCCCAAGGTGTGCACCGTGCGCATCGTGCTCAACCTGGAGAAGATGGTGGTGAAGGAGGCGCAGCGCGCCTTCACCTACCTCAGCCTCTACGACTACCTCACCGACCTGATCGTCGTGAACCGCGTCCTCCCGCCTGAGGTGCACGACAGCTACTTCAGCGCGTGGCGCAAGACCCAGCAGCGCTATGCAGGGCTGGTCGAGCGCTCGTTCAGCCCGGTGCCCATCGTGCAAACCCGGCTGTTCGACCACGAGATCGTCGGCCTCGAGAATCTCAGCGAGATGGCGGCCTCGATCTACGGTGACGGCGACCCCACAACGATCTACTATCGCGCGGTGCCCCAGCGCCTGCTCAAGGTGGGCAGCGGCTACGAGCTGCACCTGCAGCTCCCGTTCGTGGGGAAGGAGGACATCGACATCACGCACCGCGAGGGCGAGCTCTACGTGACGGTGGGACCTTACAAGCGCGAGATCTCGCTGCCGCGCGTGCTCAACGGCAAGAAGGTGACCCGAGGGCGGCTCGACGACGGCATGCTCTCGGTGACGTTCGCCGACGCGCGCCGGTGAGCCCGGCCGGCACAGAGGGGGCGGAGCCAGCCGCGTGCCAGCTCTGTCCGGCGCGCCTCGCCCAGAGCGCATCGCAGCTGCTCGGCCAGAGCCTCAGCGAGCTCGTGCCGCCGGAGGCGCAGCGACACCTGCTCAACGCGCAGCGTGAGCTCCTGCTGGCGGCGATGGTCACCATCGAGCACAACACGTCGCGGGGCAGGGCCGCGCCGGCGCCACGCGCTCGCAAACGCGGCACCGCGGCGAAGCGAGCACCGCGCACGCGGCGACCGTCTCGCGTCGAGCTCGACTGACCGTCTCGGGGTGACACCCCCAACCTCGCGGCGGGGTGGGTGATGAGCGGCGCGCTCAGCTACCTGATCACGATCCTCTACACGCTGCCCGGCGCGGTGATCGGGCTGGTCGTGCACGAGCTCACACATTCGGCGATCGCGCTGCGAGCAGGCGATCCCACGCCGCGACAGAAGGGGCGCATGTCGCTCGACCCCCGCAAGCAGCTCGACCCTTTCGGCTTCACCGCGCTCCTGATCACCGGGTTCGGCTGGGGGAAGCCGGTGCGACTCGACCCCGTGTACCTGCGCGGCCCAGCCCAGCGCGCGGCGGTGGCTGCTGCCGGACCGGTCTCGCACCTCGTGGTCGCGGCGATCTTCGGCATCACCCTGCGCATCGAGCTGGTGGGCTCCGGGATCGACCTGAGCGGCTTCACCACGCTGGCGCAGCGGACCGCCGCCGGCATCCTGGTCGGAATCCTCCTGCAGGGCTTCTTCATCAACATCGCGCTGTTCATCTACAACGCGCTGCCGCTTCCCGGCCTCGACGGCTACGCGTTCGCCCGCGCCCTCCTCTTCCCGCGCATGTCGCGCGTGTTTCTCTGGGCCGAGGCCAACCGATACATCGTCTACGCAGCGGTGGTCGTGATCGTCGTCGTCCTGCCCGAGGTCACCGGCCGCATGGTCAACCCGCTGTCCGCGGCAACGGTGGGCACGGCGACGCTCCTGATCGACCACGTCTTCGTTCCGGGCGTGGTGCCCATCTTCCTCGGCCTGCCCAACGTGTTCCAGCTACTCACGTGACGGCGCGGATCGAGGTCGACGGGATCGCGTGGCCGGTGCTGGGCGCCCAGGTCGCTGTGCTCCGCGATGACCGCGTCCTGGTCCAGTTCCGGCCGTTCCCGCCGGGCTGGGAGCTGCCCGGGGGGCACTGCGAGGACGGCGAGGACCCGGCCATCACCGCGGCACGCGAGGCCGAGGAGGAGACGGGGTACCGCATCCGGATCACACGCCTCGCGGGCGTGTACACGTGGTCGGGTCTGCGTCGCGTCGGCGATGTGCTGTACATCGGTGAGGTCGACGGGGGCCAGGCGAGGCGGAGCCTCGAAGCCTGGGCGACGCGCTTCGCCGCAATCGATGATCTGCCGCGCACCCTCTTTCCCTGGTACCCCCGCCGCATCCGCGACGCGCTGGCGGCCTCCCACGGAGCGCCGCCGGTGCATCGGGTGCAGCCCGTGACGCCATACCACGTCGCGGCGTTTGCCACCGACTGGATGCGCGCCCCGGTGGATGCGCTGCGCCGCCGCCATTCGCACCCAGAGCGATGACGACGGCGCTGCTCTTCCTGCTCAGCGGCGTGCTCATCGTCGCCGCCTGCGAGCTCTTCACCAACGCGGTCGAGTGGGCCGGGTTCTCGCTGCGGCTGGGCACAGGCGCCACCGGCAGCCTGCTGGCCGCGATCGGCACGGCGCTGCCCGAGACCTTCGTCCCGGTGATCGCGCTGGCCACGCACGCCAAGGGGGCTGACGCGGTGGCGACGGGCGCCGTTCTCGGCTCGGCGTTTCTGATCGTCACTGTGGCCACGGCGGCCACGGGGCTGGCGGTGATGCTGCGCCGCGGGCGGCCGGTGCTGTCGGTGACTCCGCGCCAGACCCGTCAGGACCTCACCGTCTTTCTCATCGGCTTCAGCGCGGCGCTGGTCTGCATCGTGCTTCCGACGCCGGCCCGTGTAGCCGTGGGCGTCGCGCTGCTGGGCACGTATGCGTTTCATGTCCTCCGCACGCTGCGGGGCGCCTCGTCCGAGGTGGATATGCCCGAGCCGCTGCACATCCTGCGCTGGCACTCGTCGGCCAGCCGCCCGCACGCCGCGGCGATCGCCGCGCAGCTGGTGGTCGCGATCGCCATCCTCGCCGTGGCGTCGGAGGTGTTCGTCAGCGCTCTCGACAACGTCGCGGCAGCCCTCGGCGTCCCGACGCTGATCCTCGCGCTCATCGTGGTGCCGCTGGCGACGGAGCTGCCCGAAGCGCTCAACAGCGTGCTCTGGGTCCGCAGCGGTGACGACGCACTGGCGTTCGGCAACCTCGGAGGCGCAGTAGCCTGGCAAGCTACCGTCCTGGCGTTCATCGGCGTGACCTTCACCAGCTGGCGGCCCGGGTTCGGTGGTCTGCTGGGCGCGCTCCTGACGCTGGTCACCGCTTTCGCGCTGCTGGTTGCGTTGTGGCGCGGACGCGCACGCGGAGCACTGCTGATCCTGGCCGGGCTTCCCTGGCTGGGGTACGTCATCGCCGAGTCGGCGACGGGTGGCCGTCTCGGTGCCTGAAGGGTTGCAGCTGCTGGAGAGCAGCGACGTCGATGAGTATGCCGGGCAGGTCACCGCCTTCCTCACGGAGCAACCGGTGGCGCGCAACGTGCTGCTCACCGTGATGGGTCAGGCGCGTACCGGCTGGCCCGACTGGACGCGCCCACCATACTTCTGGTGGCTGACCGAAAGCGGCGCCACCGTCGGTTCCGCGAGCTGGACACCGCCGTTTCCGCTGCTCATCTCCAGCCTGCCGCCGAGCGCTGCCGTACCGCTCGCACGGTCGGCGCTCGCACGCGCCGCCAGCGTCGACGCACCGCTGCGCGCCGTCACCGGACCGCGTGACACGGCGCAGGTGGTAGCGGCTGCGTTGGCCGAGCAAACGGGGACGACGGTGGTCGAGCGCATGCGGATGGTGGTCCACGACCTGCCGGCGATCCGCGACGTGCCCCGCCCGCCGGGCGGCGCTCGCAGGGCGACGGGCGGCGACACCGCGCTCGTGAAGCAATGGATGCGCGCGTTCAACCACGAAGCGCACGCGGGCTTCGACGCCGGTGTCGATGGCACCGTGCGCGCCTGGATCGACGCGGGACGCGTGTGGCTGTGGATCGACGACGGCGAGCCTCGGTCGACGGCAACGCACCAGCCGGCGGTCGGCGGCGTGGTGCGCGTCGGTGCTGTGTACACGCCGCCGCAGCAGCGCGGCCGCGGATACGCGCGGCGGCTCGTGTATGAGGTGAGCGAGCTCGCGCTGCGCACGCCCGGGGTCCGGACCTGCACGCTCAACACCGACGCCGCCAACCCGGTGTCGAACGCGATCTACCGGCAGATCGGGTACGCGCCGGTGGCGGAGCACGCTCAATTCGCGCTGCTCGGCTGAGCCGGCCGGGAGCGTGCACGCACGGTGCACGAGTTGCGAGTGGAGCGATCGTTCCGGCAAGGTTGCCTGATGAAGCTCGACAACAAGGTAGCCATCGTCACCGGGAGCGGACGCGGCATCGGCCGCGCGTACGCACGCGCGCTCGCCGAGGCCGGTGCCGCCGTCGTCGTCAACGACATCGACGCCGACGTTGCCGAGGAGACGGCGCAGTCCATTCGCGATGGTGGTGGCAGCGCCACCGTGGAGGTGGGCCCGGTCGGTCCCGGCGAGACTGCGGACCGGCTGGTGCAGCGCGCGGTGTCCGAATTCGGACGTCTCGACATCATGTGCACCAACGCCGGCCTGCTCCGCGATCGTGTGCTGTGGAACATGTCCGACGAGGAATTCGACATCGTGATCGAAACGCACCTGCGCGGCACGTTCACGTGCGCGCGTGCCGCGGTGCGGCGCATGCGCGAGCAGGACGACGGAGGCCGTGTCGTCGTCGTGTCGTCGATCGCAGGACAGCGCGGCAACTTCGGGCAGACGAACTACTCCGCGGCGAAGGCGGGCATCGCGGCGTTCGCGCGCACCTGGGCGATGGAGTGTGCGCGCAACCGCATCACGGTCAACGCCATCGTGCCCAACGCCATCACGAGGATGATCTCCACGATCCCGGGCATGGCCCCACTGGTGGAGGCGGCTGAGCAGGGGCAGCCGCTGCCCGACATGGTGCGCAAGCAGATGGGGATGGGAACGGCCGAGGACGTGGCGCCGCTGCTCGTCTACCTGTGCTCGGACGCGGCTGCCGACATCACCGGCCAGTGCATCGGGCTCGGCGGGGACAAGCTGTCGTTGTGGGCTCACCCCAAGGAGCGGTCGGTGGCGTTTCGCGACGGCGGCTGGACCGCCGACGCCATCGCCGAGGTGTTCCCCACGAGCGTCGGTGCTGAGCTCGAGACGTATGGGATCCCATTCCTCGGGGGCAAGACGTGAGCAAGGACTATCAGCTCCGCGACTACGACGTGAAGCCCGGCGCCTACGACGAGTTCATCGTGGAGTGGGCGACGAACATCGTGCCGCTGCGCCGCAAGTTCGGCTTCGAGGTGCTCGGTGCGTGGTCCAACGCGGAGCGCACACGCTTCGTGTGGATGATCGCCCGCGAGGACTTCGAGACGGCGGACCGCGCCTACTACGCGTCTCCGGAGCGCGCCAACCTCAGGCCCGACATCACCCGCCATCTGTCGCGCATCGATGCCACGCTGCTGGGTGCGGTGCCGCTGCCGCCCTCAGCGGTCGCTGCGCCCGCGGGCTGATCGCCGCCACCACCCGCCCGCGGGCTCGAGCCCCGGTGAGCGCGACGGCGGCAGGCCCATCTCGGGCCGGGGTAACTCCTCCGCCTCCGGGCCGCTGGTGCTGAAGAACGCGGAGACCGCGTTGTACAGCGCCGCGGCTCCGAGCACACCCAGGGCGGTGAAATAGGCCGCCCCGCTGTTGACAAAGAAGTACGAGGAGGTGTTGAAGGCCGCGCCGGTGCCGGCGGTGACGCTCGAGATCTTGTCGGTGATCGCCCCTTGCAGGTGCGCCTGCTCCACCACGAGCAGCACCAGGCCCACGACGGCGAGCAGCGTGGTGAGAACACCGCGAAGGGGCGCGCGGAGCAACGCGAAGAAGCCGAACTCCGACACGAGCAGCCCCAGCGCGATGGCGGCGAACGCCGCCACCTCGAGCGGTTGCACCCCGAGGTTCACCTCGTTGGGGGATTGCAGCAGGCCACCGCCGGGAAGCGAGGTGATCGTGTTCTTGGGGCAGTCGGCGGGGTTGCTCACGATTTGTGGTGCCGACCCGAACACCAGGCTGAACCCGCTGTATGTCGCGATGTCCAAGCCCTGGAAGGCGTTCACGCACCTGTCGATGGTTGCGGAGTTGGCGCCGCCCGTGACCCCGCCGATTCCCTGAATGCCCTTCAGCGTGGTTCGGGCCGCGTCGGTGTTGCACGAGGCGCTGGCGAAGGTGAAGAAGAAGCAGACGATGGCGACGACGAAGAAGAGTGGCGAGATCCGGCGCACGGTGCGTTCTTCCACGATCGCGGGCATCGACTCCTCCCAGGTGAGAGCGGCGGCGACTAGCCGACCGCCAGCCTAGTCGAAACTTCCCTCTCCTCGCCCCTACCCTGCGACCCGGGCGGCCGCCGCAGCCGCACTCGGCGCAGCACGAGGGCTCCGAGGATGAAGAACACCGCGCCCGTTGCGAAGAGCACCCTGTACCCACCGGTGCCGTGCCCTGCCGGTGCGGTGGAGTGCGCGTTGACCGCGTCGATGATCGGACCGAGGATCGTCGGGGCAGCGGCCTGCGCCCCGGCCGTCGCGAGGTTCGAGAACCCGAGAAACTTGCCGGCTCGCCCCGCGGGCGCCAGGTCGGCCATGAACGCCCAGTCGACCGACACCACCCCGCCGAAGCAGAGGGCGGCCGGGATGGCGAAGAGGACCACCTGGGTCAGCGACGTGGCGATGAACATCAGCCCGAACGAGACCGCGCCGCTGCAGGCGGCCACGACGATCACGCTGCGCCGGCCGATGTGATCGCTGAGGCGGACGGCGGGATACGTCGTGAGGATACCGACGAAGATCAGCGTGGCCAGCACCACTGACGTCGCGGTCTGCGCCGACCCGAGGCTGATCCCGAACACCGAGTAGTGGCCGCGGAACTGGTCGTTGATGTAGTACGCGGCGAAGCGCTGGATCCCGGCCAGGCTGGTGAAGATGAGAAAGCGGCTCAGCACCACCCAGACGAAGTCCGGGTAGCGCCCGAACTCGGACAGGTAGGCGCGCAGGCGCAGCAACGGTGGCGCCGGTGCCGGCGCCGCTTT
This sequence comes from Candidatus Dormiibacterota bacterium, assembly GCA_036378495.1. Lineage (GTDB taxonomy): Bacteria > Chloroflexota > Dormibacteria > Aeolococcales > Aeolococcaceae > JAFALX01. The sequence goes on along the minus strand of DASUWI010000094.1, from coordinate 3,755 downwards.
CGCCGGCGCCGGGCCGGCCGAGGAGCGTTCCGCCACCCCGGCGATCGTGAAGGCCGCAGTGGCCAGCACGACGCCCGCGATCACCAGCACAGCCAGCCGTGGCGCGAGCGGGCCGACGACGATTACGCCGGCGACGTTCCCGCCGAGCGTTGCGACCCCGAGCCATCCTGAGGCGCGCCCGCGCTGCTGCTGCGGCACGGTGTCGGGGAGCAGTCCCTGGTACGCGCCCTGCGCGATGTTCATGAAGAACTGCAGCAGGCAGTACGCCGCGACCAGAAACACAAAGAGCGGCGAGACGGCGATCAGCAGAAGAGCGGCGACCGCGCCGAGCGAGCCCGCCGCCAGCAGCGGGCGGCGGCGACCGAACCGGCTGCGAAACCGGTCGGACAGCGCCCCGGCCGCGGGCTGCACCAGCATGGCGATCACCAACCCCCCGGTCTCCATCAGGCTCAGCGCGGTGTTCTTGTCGCTCGAGGAGACCAGCAGCGGGTTGCCTGGTCCGGGGTGCTCGGGCACCAGGATGAAGGGGAGCACGACGTCGAACAGGGCTCCCCAGACGAACGAGATCCCGAACCAGAACAGGGCGAGCGACAGCTGCCGCCGCGCCCCCAGACGGGCGTTGCTCGCCATGCCGTTCACTGTACGAGGGGAACCCCTTCCCCCTCGGTTCACCCGATACGGTCGCCGGGTTCGCAGTCGCCGTCCGGAGACAGCAGCGCGACCGTGTCGCTGCCGCGCTCATACGCGCCGAGGATCAGCACCTCGCTGCGCACCGGGCCGATCTGCCGCGGCGGCAGATTGACCACGCCGATGACCAGCCGCCCGGTGAGGTCCTCGGGTCTGTAGCGGTCGGTCAGCCGTGCCGAGGAGCGGCGCACGCCGAGGGGCCCGAAATCGATTGCCATCCTGTACGCGGGCCGCCGCGCCTCGGGGAACGGTTCGCAGCTGACGACACGCCCGACGCGCATATCGACGGTGAAGAACGCCTCCGCCGCCACGTGCGGCAGCGGCTGATCGCGCTCCCGGGCCATCGGGCCAGTCTAGGGTCGTCCGGCGCTCATTAGAGTGTGGGCGTGATGCGCACCCGGCACCGCGGGCTGCTGGCCTCCGTGGCGATCAGCGCCACCCTCACCGCATGCGGACAGGCGCAGGCCAACCCGCAGACGCTGCTCACTCGTGCAAAGTCGCTGTTGGACGGCACCACCTCCGCGCACTTCACCCTGACGAGCAGCGGCGCCGGCGGCAGCGGCATCGTGCTCCTCGGCGGCAGCGGTGACATCCTGCGACCCGACAGCTTCAACGGCACGCTCACCGTCTCGCTGAGCGGGTTCACGACCACTGTCCCGGCAGTGTCGATCAACGGGACGTTCTACGTGCGCAATCCCCTGTCGGATCACTTCGAGTCAGCGGACCCCGCGCAGTACGGGTTCGCGGACCCCGGGAAGCTGATGGACCGTCAGAACGGTCTGTCCAGCCTGCTCCTCAAGTGTCAGAACCCGTCGGCGGGGAGCGACGACAGGCTCAACGGTGAGCTCCTGCACGAGGTGTCGTGCTCGCTGCCGGGACAGGACGTGAAGGCGCTGCTCACCGACGCCGCACCCGACCGTCCGGTGGCGGCCACCGCCGGCATCGCTGCGGACTCCGGCCAGCTGCGGCGTGTCGTGCTCACCGGCCCCTTCTACAGCAGCAGCACCTCGAGCACGTTCACGCTCGTTGTTGTCAACTACGGCGAGAACGTGACCGTCACCCCACCGCCCGCGGGCTCGTGACCCAGGCGTCGGTGGCGCCGGCCGCCGCTTCGGTGGCCGGCGGCAGCCGCCGCCGGCTGGCGGCGGTCGCAGGCGCAGCCGTGCTGCTCTCGGCCGCCGACACCTACGTGATCGTGCTTGCGCTCCCGGCGATGATGGGCGACCTCGGCATCGGCCTCGACCGGCTGCAGGAGGCGACGCCGATCATCAGCGGCTTCCTGCTCGGGTACGTCGCCGTGATGCTGCTCATCGGGCGCATCTCCGACGTGGCCGGCCGCCGGCCGCTCCTCTACGTTTGTCTCGGCGTGTTCGCGTTCGGCTCGCTGGTCACGGCTTCCGCTCACGACCTGGGCACCGCCGTCGCGGGCCGGGCGCTCCAGGGCGCCGGGGGCGGTGGCCTGGTGCCGGTCACGCTGGCGCTTGTGGCCGATCTGTGGCCCGCCGCCCGGCGCGGCACCCCCCTTGGCGTGGTCGGCGCGGCGCAGGAGGCGGGCAGCGTCGCCGGGCCGCTGTACGGCGCGCTGATCCTCACGTTCAGCACCTGGCGAACGATCTTCTGGCTGAACCTGCCGCTGAGCGCCGGTCTCGCTGCGGCGCTCGCCGCGGTGCGCGGCGGCACGCCCGCCGCCCGCAGTCGGGAGCGCGATCTGGTGGGGCCGGCGCTTGCCGCCCTGGCGCTGGTCGCGGGCGGGCTTGCCATCGCCGCACCCGGCCCGATCGTCAGCGACGCCACATTCGGGACGCTGTTCGTGCCCCTGGCGGGCGCCGGGTGGCTGACGCCGATGAGCGCCGCGGCCATCCTGTCGACGCTCTTGTTCGGAGCCTGGGAGCTGCGACGCCGGCGGCGCATCTCGGCAGCGATGCCTCGTACGCTCGAGGCGGTCGACTGGGCGGGCGCCGTCCTGGTGGCCCTCGTGCTCGCCGGCATCGTGGTCAGCTTTGCGTCCACCGATCCGAGCCGCGAGCCCATCGCGCCCGCCGCGTTCGTGGCGCTGCCGCTCGCGGCCGCGGCTGGGATTGCGTTCGTGATACGAGAGCGGCACACGCGGATGCCGCTGGTGGAAATGGACGCACTGCGCAGCCCGGGCGCGTACGGCGCGCTGCTCACCAACCTCGCAGTGGGCGCTGCGTTGATGGCCGTGCTCCTCGACGTCCCCATCCTGGCGCGCGCCACGGTCTTCCCGAACTCGCAGCTGGGGGCGGCGCTGGTGCTGCTGCGCCTCCTCGCGGCGGTCCCCGTGGGCGCGGTGGCCGGCGGCTGGCTCTGTCAGCGGCTCGGCGTGCGGCCGGTCGCTGCGGCCGGGCTCGCCCTGGTCACGGTGGCGCTCGCCCTGATGTCGCGCTTCACCAGCACCACGCTGGGCGATCCGATGGGTCCGGTGTGGCTGCACCCGAGTGATCCCGTGCTGGTGGCAGCCGGCCTCGGCTTCGGCCTGGCGATAGCGCCGGTCAACGCGTCGATCCTGGCGGTGGTGCGTCCCTCGATGCACGGCGTCGCGTCGGCGCTCGCCGTCGTGGCTCGCGTCATCGGCATGCTGGTCGGGGTGTCCGTCCTCACAGCCGTGGGGCTGCAGCAGTTCTTCTCGGCGACGTCGCGGCTGCCGTCGCCGGGGAGCCTGTGCCCGAAGACGCCCCTCAGCTGCCCGGCGTACGACTCGCTCGTCGAGGGGGCAGTGGTCGACGAGCTGCGCGCCGTGTTCGTCGGAGCGGCGATCTGCGCCGCTGTCGCCACGCTCTGCGCCGCGGCGTTTCTCGGCCGTGGCGCCGGCCGCTCGAGCCAGTCCGCGTATGCCTGAGCCCCGCGGGACTCGCGCTCCGGTGGTGGTCACGCGCCGCCCGCCCGCGGTGGAGGACATCCTCGACGTGGTGTGCGCCGCGGCGGAGGCGTCGGCGGCCGAGGTGTATCTCGTCGGCGGCTTCGTCCGGGATCGCCTGCTGGGCGTGAGCGGCAAGGACATCGACCTGGTGCAGGTGGGCGGCGACGGCATTCCGCTGCTGGCGGCGGTG
>DASUWI010000093.1:0-6105 GCA_036378495.1 Candidatus Dormiibacterota bacterium | reverse complement strand
GCCCGGTGCCGTCCCGACGTAGAGCACCGCACGCGCCGGATTGCCTCCGTTCATGTCGTGCTCGTCCTGCGTGGCCACGAGCACGTGAGCGCCGTTCGCGACGCTGCTGGGAACCGGCATGGTGATGCTGAAGTGCGATGTCATGACATCGCCCTGAGACGACGGCACCGTGAAGATGACCGGTCCGTTCACAGAGTCCAGATGCACGAGGATCGGAACGTCGGGCACGAAGTCCTTCCCGCTCAGGGTGACGGAGCCCCCCGGCTGCACGGTCGTCGGGTTCGCCTCGAGCGAGACAACGCCAATGCAGGCGTAGGCGACAACCGCGGGTACGGCTGCTGCGGCGCTCGCAACGGCGGCGGCCACAAGCCATGGCCAGCGTCGAGCGCCCCTCGGCGAGATACGTGTCCGCTCCACCATCCTGGCACCCCGATTTCCTGAAAACAGCGCCCGCGGGCGGCGACGGGATGCTACAGAGCACCGGCCGGCTCGTCGATAGCTGCGCGCTGCCCTTATCGCGCGCGTCGTACGCCACCAGCGCTTGCATACCGAACATATGTTCGTTATCCTTGCTTGGTTGTGTCTGCGCTGGCTCTGCCCGCCGCCTCGCACCGCCTCCGCACGCGGGCGGACTACGTTTGTGAGCACTGCGGCGCCAGGGTGCGGAAGTGGGCCGGCCGCTGTCCGGCGTGCGGCGAGTGGAACTGCATCGCCGAGGCGCCGTCGGTCACAGCGCTCGAACCCGGGCCGGGCCGTGGTTTGTCGGGGCCGGTGGCGCTCGTGGAGGTTGCCGGCGACCCGGTTCGCGGAGTGCCGACCGGTCTCCGCGAGGTGGACCGGGTCTTGGGTGGCGGCCTCGTCCCGGCATCGGTCGTGCTGCTCGGGGGCGATCCTGGCGTGGGCAAGTCGACGCTCGCCCTGCAGCTCGCGGCGGGCGCCTCCTCCGTGGCGGCGCGGGCGCTGTACTGCACAGGAGAGGAGAGCTTGTCGCAGGTGGGACTGCGGGCTTCGCGCACCGGCTGCGGGTCGGCCGCCATCGACCTGCTGGCCGAGTCCGACATCGACTCCCTGATCGCGGCCATCGAGCGGAGCGCACCGCCGCTCGCCGTCATCGACTCGATCCAGACCGTCGTCGATGCGGCCGTCGCGGGCCCGCCGGGAAGCCCGTCGCAGGTCCGGTCCGCGGTCTGCCGCCTGGTGTCTGCGGCCAAGACCACCGGCGTCCCGCTGGTACTCGTGGGCCACGTCACCAAGGAGGGCGCGATCGCCGGGCCGCGGACCCTGGAGCACATGGTCGACGTGGTCCTCTATCTCGAAGGCGATCGCCTCGGGGAGCAGCGGCTGCTCCGCGGGGTGAAGAACCGGTTCGGGTCGACGGGGGAGCTGGGGCTCCTGGCGATGGAGGCGTCGGGGCTGCGCGAGCTGGCGGCTCCCCACCGCGCTTTTCTCGACCAGCGGTCACTCGTCACGTCGGGCAACGTCCTCACCATCACCTGCGATGGGGCGCGCCCGCTCGCGGTCGAGGTTCAGGGACTGGCGGTGCCCACCCACCTGGCGATCCCGCGGCGCACCTGCTCCGGGTTCGACGTCAACCGCTGCTGCCTGCTCCTCGCCGTGATGGAGAAGCGCTGCTCCATCCCCTTCGGCGAGAGCGACGTCTTCCTCAACGCGGCCGGCGGGCTCCGCCTCAGCGACCCCGGGGTCGACCTCGCGGTGGCCCTGGCGCTCGCGGGCTCACGGCGGGATCGCGCGCTGCGGCCGGGCTGGGCCGTGTTCGGCGAGGTGGGCCTGGGTGGCGAGGTCCGCCCCGTGTCACGCGACGGCGCACGGCTGAAGGCTGCCGCGGCGGCGGGGGTCGGCGACGCTGTCGTCCCCGAGGGCACGCGTGTCGACGAGCCCCACGGGCCACGCCTGCACGAGGTTGCAACCGTGCGCGACGCGCTCCGTCACCTCGCGTGACAACGTTGCCCCCCCGTGGCGTCCGCTTCGAATTGGCTGTGGTTCAATCGGGACGCGATGCACGTTCACGACCCTGTGCGAGTCCGGCGCGCGCGCACGCTCTCGCGATTCGTGGGCGCGGCGGCCGGCATGGCACTGGGCATCCTGTACGGCACCTTCGTGGTCGCCAACTCGTCGGGCTTTCTCACCGCCAACAAGGCCGTGGCCCTGGCGGCGCTGCTGTCCGCCGGGGTGGTCGGCGCAATCTGCCTGGCGCTGGCGGCGCCGCTGCTGTCGGTTGACCCGTATCTCTGGCTCGAGCGCATGCTCGACGAGGCACCGGCTACGCAGGTGCTCGGCGCCACCCTCGGCCTGATCGTCGCGCTGCTGATCGCGGCGCTGGTGGCCGTGCTGCTCTCACCGCTGCCCTGGGACCTGGGGGTGATCATCTCCATCGCGCTGGGGATCGCCCTCACCTACGTCGCGGTGCGCGCCGGCGGGCGGCGCCGCGACGCGTTCTTCGACGTCTTCGGGCGCGCGCGGCAGGACACGGCCGAAGCGGCCGTCGACGACATCGCGCCGCAGGACGGCCAGGCCGTCGTTTTGGACACGAGTGTCCTCATCGATGGCCGCATCGTCGATGTGGCCGCCGCCGGGTTCGTTCCCGGGCGGCTGCTGCTGCCCGGCTTCGTGCTCGAGGAGCTGCAGCGCATCGCCGACTCGGCCGATCCCATCCGCCGGGCCAAGGGCCGCCGCGGCCTGGGCGTGGTGGAGACCCTGCGCCAGGAGCGCGACGTGCGCTGCGAGCTGATCGACCTCGACTTCCCCGGCACCCCGGAGGTCGACTCGCGGCTGGTGAAGACCGCGCGCGTGCGCGGCGCGGCGATCATGACGCAGGACTACAACCTCAACCGTCTGGCCCGCATCGAGGGGGTGCGCGTGCTCAACCTCAACGACCTGGCCAACGCCGTGAAGCCGATCGTCGCCGCCGGCGAGAGCATGACGGTGACCATCGTCAAGGAGGGGAAGGAGGCGCAGCAGGGCGTTGGCTACCTCGAAGACGGCACCATGGTGGTTGTGGAACGTGGCCGCGAGCACCAGAGCGAGACCGTCACCGTGACCGTCACGAGCGTGCTGCAGACCGCCGCCGGGCGGATGATCTTTGCCGCGATGAGCGGCGGCGACGAGGAGTCCTCGGAGCCGGTGCGCGCGCCGCGCGGCGCCCGGGTCGCGCACCGCTGAGCACGGCACTCATCCTGCCCGCCTTCGGGCGCGGCAGCCGGATGGGCATGGACAAGCTCTGGTACGACCTCGACGGCCGGCCCCTGCTGGCGTGGACGCTCGGCGGTCTCGCCGGCGCGGGGTTCGACGTCGCCGTCATCGCCGCACCGCGCGAGCGCTGGGACGCGATCACCACCCTGGCCGACGCAGCCGGTCTGCCCGCGCCACGCCTGGTGGAGGGCGGGGAACGCCGCCAGGACTCGGTGCGCCAGGCGCTCGAGCGGTGCGCCGAGTGCGAGTGGGCCTGCGTGCATGACGCGGCCCGTCCACTGGTCAGCGCAGCGTTGGTGCGCCGCGCGCTCGACGGCGCGCGCGAGACGGGAGCTGCCACCACGGCGGTGCCCTGCGTGGATACGATCAAGACGGTCCGCGATGGTCACGTGATCCGCACCCTCGACCGCTCCGAGCTGATGGCGACGCAGACGCCACAGGCGTTTCGCACCACGTTGCTCCGGCGCGCGCACCAGCAGGCCGTCGCCGACGGCGCCGGCGCCGACGACGACGCGCTGCTGGTGGAGCGCCTGGGCGTGGCGGTCGCGATCGTCGACGGCGACCCGCGAAACATCAAGGTCACCTACGCGCACGACCTCGATGTCATCCGCGCGCTCCGCGGGGTGGCGGTGTGACCCAGCAGTCGCTGCGCATCGGCCACGGCATCGACGCGCACCGCTTCGTCCCCGGCCGGCCGCTGATGCTCGGCGGCGTGCACGTGCCCTACGACCGCGGGCTGCTCGGCCACTCCGACGGCGACGCGGTGGCCCACGCGCTCGCCGACGCGATGCTGGGCGCCGCGGGTCTCGGCGACATGGGGCGATACTTTCCCTCCAGTGACCCGCGGTGGAAGGACACGCCGGGCACCGAGTTCCTGCAGATGGTGGGGCTGACGATCGGCGAGGCGGGCTGGATCGTGGCGTCGGCACATGTCGTCGCCGTCGCGGAGGAGCCGCGGCTGGCTCCGCACCTCGATGCCATGGCACATGCGATGGCGCAGGCGCTCCGCGTGGAGGACGCCGCCATCCATGTGGGCGCCACCACCACCGACGGCATGGGGTTTCCCGGGCGCGGTGAGGGCGTCCTCGCGTCGGCCACGGTGCTGCTGGGACGCGAGTGACGCTGCAGCTGCACGACACGCTGACGCGGCGGCTGCAACCGGTGGAGCCGCTGCGCGACGAGGAGATCCGCATGTACACCTGCGGACCCACGGTCTACAACCGCGTGCACATCGGCAACTTCCGCACGTTCATCTTCGAGGACGTGCTCCGCCGCTGGCTGGACCGGCGGTTCCGCCGCGTGGTGCACGTCATGAACCTCACCGACGTGGACGACCGCATCATCAACCGGGCGCGCGACGCCGGCCACACGCTGGACGAGGAGACCGCCCAGTGGATCGACGCGTTCTTCGCGGACCGCGACACGCTCGGCATCCGTCCCGCGCACCACTACCCGCGCGCCACCGAGTACATCGAGCAGATGGTCGACCTGATCGAGCGGCTGGAGCGCGAGGGAGCCGCGTATCGCAGCGAGGGCAGCGTCTACTTCCACATCGGGGCGTTCCCGCGGTACGGACGGCTGAGCGGCATCAGCGCCGACGCGCTGGTCGCCGGCGCCAGCGGGCGCATCGACGCCGACGATTACACGAAGGAGGACGTCCGCGACTTCGCGCTGTGGAAGGCGGTTCGCCCCGGCGAGATCGGCTGGGACACGCGCCTCGGCCGCGGCCATCCCGGCTGGCACATCGAGTGCTCGGCCATGAGCATGACGCTGCTCGGCGAGAGCTTCGACATCCACTGCGGCGGTGTGGACAACATCTTCCCGCACCACGAGAACGAGATCGCGCAGTCGGAGGCGGCGACGCACAAGCAGTTCGTCCGGCTGTGGGTGCACAGCGAGCACCTGCGCGTCGCCGGCGAGAAGATGGCGCGGCGCACGGGACGCTTCCTGCGCGTGCCCGAGGTGATCGAGCAGGGCGCGACGCCCGCCGCGCTTCGCTACCTGCTGGCTGCGTCGACCCATTACCGCAAACCGCTCAACTACTCCGACGAGCCGCTGGTGTCGGCGCGCGAGGCGGTGGAGCGGCTCGTTCAATTTCGCGATCGCGTGGCCTCGCTCGCCGTGGCGCCCGTGGACGGCACGGAGGCCGGCGACCGCGAGGTGCTCACCGCCGTGCGCGAGGCTCGCGGCGGGTTCGACGAGGCGATGGACGACGACCTCAACCTGCCCGAGGCGATGGGGGCGGTGTTCATGGCGCTGCGCGAGGTCAACCGCGTGCTGGACCGTGCCGCGATCAGCAGCGAGGCTCGCGATGCGTTGTGCGCGCTGCTGGAGGAGGTGGACGACGTGCTCGGAGTGTTCCCGCTGGTCGACCGCGCGCGCGACAGCGCCGGCGGGCTGTCCGCAGAAGAGGAGACGCTGCTGCAGCAGCGCGCGCAGGCGCGGGAGTCACGCGACTTCGGGCTCGCCGATCGCCTGCGTGACGAGCTGGCGCGGCGCCGCATCACGGTCGAGGACACGCCGTCGGGGCAGCGCTGGAAGCGGGTCGCCTGAGCCCGGAGCGCCACTCGTGGACGTGATCTACGGGCGCAACCCGGTGCTCGAAGCGCTGCGTGCGCAGCGCGCGGCGCGCAAGCTCGTCGTCGCCGAGGGCATCCGCGAGGACGCTCGCATCGTCGAGATCCGCGACCGCGCGCACGCAGCCGGCATTCGCGTGGAGACGTCGCCGCGGCGCCGGCTCGACGACATCGCGCACACGGAACATCACCAGGGGGTGGCCGGGTACTTTCATTCGCGGCCGCCGCTGCGATTGGAATCGCTGCTGGAGGCTGCGTTCGCACCGGCGCTGCTGCTGGCGCTCGACGGCATCCAGGACCCGCAGAACCTCGGCGCCAC
>DASUWI010000092.1:0-27187 GCA_036378495.1 Candidatus Dormiibacterota bacterium | reverse complement strand
GGCGGCTCCCGCGGCGGCGCCGTTGGCGCTCGGCGGCGGGCCCATCATCGCCAGCATCTGCTGGAACTGCGCGTTGTTCGGGAACGGGAATGGTTCCGCGTCGCGCAGCGAGCGCACGATCTCCAGGAAGCTCTCGCAGGTACCCCTCGCGGCCGGCAAGTGCGACGAGAGGATCAGCTGCGGCGCAAGCTGACGCACGCCATCCAGCACACGGTCGAAGCGCTGTGTGTCCACCAGCCGTGTCCACGGGGAGTCCAGCGACATCCAGGCGACCATGCCCTGACGCAAGGCGTCGGCCGGCACTTCCTCGCAGTCCGTGGTCACCTCTGGCAGGAGGCCACCAAAGGAGTCGACGGAGAACATCGTGCCCGTCTTCTCATCGAGGATTCCGGTGGACGTGGGATTGTCAAAGGTGGGTGGCGCGATGGCACGCAGCGTGCGGTCGCCGACGTCGAGGCGGTCGTCGAATGCGAGCGCGTGGACGCGATCGAGGGGTACCGGCCACCAGAACGTCATGCGCATGGCTGCAAAGGCATTGGTGGCGAGGCGCGCATGAGGCGCAAGCTCCATGACGCGTTGCAGGCTGCCGGTGTGATCCATGTCATCGTGAGTGAGCCACACCCAGCGCAGGTCGCGGAGCGGGATGATCGACTCCAGAGCCGCGATGAACTTCCCGGTCTCGTCGGGCTCCAGCGGCGAGCTGGTGACCCCGGTGTCGATCAGCACCGGTTCCTCGGACTTGAGGAGGAAGGTGTTGATGACGAGATTCCCCAACCCGGGGATGGGAAGGTGCGTCGGCAGCACGTAGACGTCGGGCGATGCTTGATACGGGTCGTCCATGGGAACCCCTCTCTGCGGGTGGCCGGAACCTGCGCAGGGTACGCCTCGCTGGACGGCCTGTCCACTTGGCGCACGCGGCTGGCGCCGTCAAGGGCCGCGCCACACGCCTCGAACCTCCGGCGTGACCAACGCAGAGCATGCGCGCCACGACACGTGCGCCCGGCCGTCTGTTGAAATCGAGCCCATCATGGGACGGTCTGTGGCGTTCACGAGCTCAAGGACGGCCGGGTAGGCGTGGCTGATGGGACGTAGACGGCGCGCGCCGCGCACCCCCAATACGCAGCGCGCCACGGTCGCGCCCATCCTGGTGACCGGTGGCACCGGCACGCTGGGCCGGCTCGTCGTGTCGCGGCTGCGAGACGCCGGGCGCGACGTGCGCGTCCTGAGCCGCTCGCACCACGAGAGCACACCGGGTCTCGAGTTCGTCGTCGGCGACCTCGTGACCGACAGCGGCGTGGAGGCGGCGGTGGCGGGTGTCAGCGCCATCGTCCATTGCGCCGGCACCAAGAAGGACGACGCGCTCGCCACCAAGAACCTGCTGCGCCCCGCCCGCGCGCTGAAGACGCCGCCGCATGTCGTCGCCGTCTCCGTCGTCGGCGCGGACAAGGTCCCCTCCACCTACATGCTGGCCAAGCTCGAAGCCGAGCGGCTGGTGCGCGACTCGGGGCTGCCCTGGACCATCCTGCGGGCCACACAGTTCTACGAGCTGGCGCTCACCGGCGCGCGGAGGTCAGCCAGGCTGCCGCTGATCCCCGCAATCTCCGGGTTCCTGGTGCAACCCATCGATGCCGACGAGGTCGCGGCACGGCTGGTCGAGCTCGTGCTCGGTGAACCTGCCGGACGCGTTCCCGACCTCGGTGGTCCGCAGGTGCTCAGCGCCGCCACACTGATTCGCGACTACCTGCGCACCACGAATCGCCGCCGCCTGGTGGTTCCCTTCTGGATGCCCGGGCTCGGCGCCATCCGGTCGGGTGGCCTGCTCGTGCGCAAGCGTAAGGACGGCGACGAGACGACGGGCACGCGCACGTGGCAGGACTTCCTGGCCGCGCGAACGCAAGCGCCGGAGGATCAGTCTGCGGGCTCTGACTAGCGCGCGAGGACGAGCGCGAATCGCGCCGCGCTGTCGGTGTACCAGGCGAGAGTCTCGATCCCGACGTCACCCAGCATGGCCTCGAGTGACTCACGCGTGTACTTGGTGCACACCTCGGTGCGCAGCGTCTCGCCGGCCGCGAAGCGCGCGGCGAAGTCGGCGCCGCGGACCCAGACGGTCTGGTCCGCGGTGGAGCGCAGGTGCATCTCGATGCGATGGTCGGCCGGCTTCCATCGCACGGCATGTTCGAACGCGTCGAGGTCGAAGTTCGCGTCCAGCTCGCTGTTGATGCGCGCGAGCACGTTGCGGTTGAACTCCGCGGTGACGCCGCGCGAGTCGTCGTAGGCGGCGATCAGCTGTGCCTCGTCCTTGACCAGATCGACGCCGACGAGGAAGTGGTCGCCCGGGCGCATCAGCCGGCGCACGTCGGTGAGAAAGCGCTGCGCCTCGGCCGGCTCGAAGTTGCCGATCGTGCTTCCCAGGAAGACGATGAGCTGGCGGCCGAACCGCGGGATCTGCGACAGGTGATGGTCGAACTCACCGGTGACGCAGTACACCGTGAGGTCGTCGAACTCGTCGCTCAGCTCACTGGCAGAACGGCGCAACGTCGCCTCGCTGATGTCGAAGGGCACGAATGTCCAGAGCGAGCCCATCCCCTTGGCCGCACGGATGAGAACGCGTGACTTCGTACAGGACCCCGCACCCAGCTCAACAATCGATGCGGGGCGTACACGCTGCATGATGTCGCGCGCGTGCCGCTGCAGGATGTCCATCTCGGTGCGAGTCTGGTAGTACTCAGGCAGGAGCGTTATCTCGTCGAAGAGCTCGCAGCCGCGGTCGTCGTAGAACCAGCGCGGCTGCAGTGTCTTGGGGGTGTGCGTGAGTCCGCTGCGCACGTCCTCGATGAGCTGAACCCGCGAGTCACGCCCCAGCGTGTGCACGGCGATGGTGATCGGTGCGAGGCTCACCATGTCAGACGTCGCGCGCCAGGCGCAGGCCGCTGAAGGCCCAGCGGGCGGATGGTGGGAAGAAGTTGCGGTAGGTTGCGCGCGCGTGACCCGGTGGCGTGACACATGCGCTGCCACGCAGCACGAACTGGTTCACCATGAACGTGCCGTTGTACTCGCCGACGGCGCCGGCGGCGGGGTGGAAGCCGGGGTACGGCGAATACGGGCTTGCAGTCCATTCCCAAACCTCACCGACCTGCGAGTCCTCACGCCCGGCCATGGAATCCGGGTGCAGACGGTCAGCGGTCACACGGGCGCTGCGCATCGAGTGCTCGTGCACCGCCTCCCACTCGGCTTCGAGGGGCAGCCTCGCATCCGACCAGCGAGCAAACGCGTCGGCCTCGTACCAGCTGACGTGACACACCGGCTCCGCGGGGTCGATGGGGCGCACGCCGGTGAGCGTGAACATCGACCACCCGCCGTCGTTGATCCAGTACAGCGGCGCGCACCACTCATTCTGCTTCACCGCCGCCCAGCCGTCCGACATCCACAGCTCCGGCCGCTCGTATCCGCCGTCGTGCATGAACGCAAGCCACTCGCCGCTGGAGATTGGGCGATCGGCGAGGAGGAACGGGCGCAGCAGCTCGCGATGGCGCGGTCCCTCGTTGTCGAACGCGAACCCGGCGCCGTCGTGACCGATGTCCACCAGGCCGCCCGGATGGTGGACCCACTGCATGGCGGGCGCTTCGCCGCCGCCGGCGTTGGCCGCACTGCGATAGGGAGGCTTGAGCGGATTGCACCAGAGCACGTGCTTGATGTCCATCAGGATGAGCTCCTGGTGCTGCTGCTCGTGGTTCAGGCCGAGCTCGGCGATGGTCGCCGCGCCTTCCGCGTTCTGCGACGAGAGCAGCTCGCACATGAGCTCATCGGTGCGGCGGCGATACGCAGCTATCTCAGCGATGCCGGGCCGCGTGAGCAGGCCGCGCTCGGGGCGCGCGTGGCGCGCGCCGACGGTCTCGTAATACGAGTTGAAGAGGTAGCGGTACGCGGGATGGAACGGCTGGAAGCCCGCCATGTTGGGCCCGAGCACGAACTCCTCCCAGAACCACGTGGTATGTGCGCGGTGCCACTTGGTGGGACTGACGTCCGGCATCGTCTGCACGGTCTGGTCTTCAGCTGACAGCGGCTCGGCGAGACCCTCGGTGTGGTCGCGAATCTCGAGGTAGCGATCGACCGACGGAATTTGCTCCGGCAGGTACCGCGCCCACACTCCCTGGGTCTGGACGGCCATGTCGTGAAACTCCTGGGGGGTCGGACAGCACCCATGGCTAGTATGAGGGATCGTCCGAGCCCACAGCGGTTTCGGACGCCACTGGAGGAAGCGAGATGCCGGAAGACCTGGACAATGTGACGGCCACAGAGGTGGGCCACGCGCTGGTCCGCTGGATCACCGACGAGGATCCTGGCGGTGTCGCGAATTTCCTGCCCGACTTCGTGCCGTCCGATGTGGACGATGCGAAGGCGGCGCGCATCGGATTCAGTGTCGTGGAGCTGCTGCAGCGTCTCGGTGTCGCCTGAGCGCGCCGGCGATCAGAACCCCAGCGACTCCTTGACGACGATCGCGGTGATGCGCCCGGTCATCACCACGCGATTGATGATGAGGATGTTGTTGACGCCGCTGGGCACCCCGTACGCGCCGCGCGCGCGCGCGTCCTCGAGCGGAAAGCAATACTCGTAGATGCGTCGCAACCCGGTGTCGAGGTCGGGCACGATCTTCTGCGCGCCGATGACGAATATCACCCGCTCCGCGCCGGATACGAGCGGCCCGAGCTGACTGCCGCTCGCCGAGGCGATCATCAGCGCGCCCTCCTCCGTGAGCGCGTGCACGCTGCCGACCACGTACTGCGGCGAGGCCGCCAGCGTTCGCATCTCGCGACGCTGCATCTCGCGGTCCATCTGATAGAGCCGCAGACGCAAGGCCTGAAAACGGCCGGATCGTTCGATGTCCTCCGCGATGCCGGTGGCCTCGAGCGTCCGCGACGTGTTGTTGTACACCTCGGCGCCGTCGGGGAGCAGCGCGCCGACCGCTGCACGCGCCTCCGCGGAGCTCTCCACAACGGACGCCGTCACGCCGTGCTTGGCGAGCGCTGCGATTGCCCGCTGGACGCGTTCGTCGGACGCCGGCTGGGTGAATTCGGACGGCCCGGCGCGCCCGGATAGAGCCACCGGATCGGTGACCGTCATAGCGCGATCTCGGCAAGACGCTGATGCACGAGCGCGATTGCCATGGCCCCCTCGCCAATCGCGGTGGCGCACCGCTTGGTGGAGCCGCTGCGCACGTCGCCGGCGGCAAAGACGCCGGGGAAGTTCGTCTCCAGCGGCAGCGGCTGCCGCGTCAAGGGCCATCCGGCGACGGGCACCGTGCCATCGGTGAGTGCGCCGCCGGTGAGCAGGTAGCCTGCTGCGTCCGTCGCCAACCCGAGCCGGGACGTCCCCTCCGTGCGCGGGGTGCCGCCGATGCATATGAACAACCCGTCGCCCGGCATGCGGCTCACGCCCGGCGCACCCGCCACCTCAACGAGCACGTGGCGCAGCCGGCTGTCGGCCTCGACGCCGACCACCTGCGCACCGGTCAGCACCTCGGCGTTGGGGATCACCGAGACGTGGTCGATGAGGTAGCGCGACATCGACTTGGACAGCTCGCTGCGCGCCAGCAGCGTCACCTTGCGTGCGTACCGCGAGAAGCGCACCACGGCCTGACCCGCAGAGTTGCCGCCACCGACGACAATTACGTGCCCGTCGCGCATGGCGCGAGCCTCGCTCGGCCCGGCGCCGTAGTAGACACCGGCGCCGAGCAGGTCGTCGATGCCGGCCACGTCCAGGCGCCGCCACTCCACACCGGTGGCGAGCAGCAGCGCGTGCGCGTGGATGCGCGCGCCATCGGAGAGCTCCACGAGGTAGCAATCGCCGTCGGAGGCCACCCCAACCGCCGGCCGGGCCAGGAGGATCTCGGCACCGAACCGCCGCGCCTGGATGGTCGCGTCGGCGGCGAGGCTGCTGCCGCTGATCCCCTGCGGGAACCCGAGGTAGTTCTCGATCGTCGACGTCGTCCCCGCCTGGCCTCCCGGCGCCAGGCACTCGACCATCACGGTGCGCAATCCCTCCGACGCCGCGTACACCGCGGCAGCCAGCCCGGCCGGCCCGGCGCCGACGATGGCGAGGTCGTACTCGGCCAGCGAGGGTGCCGCGACCATGCCCAGCCCGGCGGCCACGCGCTCGATGGTTGCCCCGGCGAGCTGCGTGCCATCCGGAAGGATGCAGACCGGCAGGCGATCCAGGTCGACCGCCGCGCCGTCGGGCAGCAGCGCTCCGTCCTGATCGACGTCGTGCCAGCGGTACGGCCGCCCGTTGCGGCTCAGGAAGTCCCGGATGGCGTAGGCGCCAGGGGACGCTCGACCCACCACCAGCACCGGCGGGGTGACGGGCCGGGCGTCGTAGTCGAAGAGAGACATGGCCGCCGATTCAGCGCATCAGGAGTGGGAGGGAGCCGGCGGCGCGCCCTCGAGCTCGAAGAGCAGATCGTCGACGTAGCACCAGTACCAGTCCTCACCCGGCTCGTAGGACCGGATGATCGGGTGCTTCACGGCGTGAAAGTGCTTGGTCGCGTGGCGGCTCGGCGACTGGTCGCAGCAGCCCACATGGCCGCACTCCTGGCAGACGCGGAGGTGCAGCCAGTCCTGCTTGCCCGCGGCAAGGCAATCCTCGCATCCCCACGACGACGGCGTCACGTCACGAATCTCGTCCAGGTGCGTGCACTCGCCGGCCATCGAACAACCTCCTGCTGGTTCCGGGTTGAACCCCTTTGTTGCGAGCAGCGTACCCATGGGCGGCGGCCGCAAACGCGCGGGTCAGGCGGTGGTCCGGTCCTCGGCGGTCACCACCTGACCGCGGGTGATCCACAGCGCGAGGGCCAGGACCAGCACCACGCCGGCGCTGGTGCCGAGCTGAAAGAGCGACTGCGTGGTGTTCGGCGCGGTGGCGCCGCTGTTCAAGGTCAGCCTCGTCGAGACTGCGAGGATCTCCCGGACACCGGCGATGATGCCGATGACGAGAAACGGCCGGAACGGAAAGCCGCGGCCCTGGAGGTGCGTGGTGACGGTGCGCAGGATGTCGATCAGGATGATGACGACGAGGATCCCGTCGACGGCGTTGACGAGCGTCTGCGGATACCCGCCCGGCGCCGCGATGAAGTCGATGAAGCTGCGCACCAGCACGATCGCCGCAAGAATGAGCAGGACGATCGCGACGCCGTACTGGACGATGTCGACGGAGAGCCCAAGCGGCCCGGCGTCACGCAACTGGTCTCGCGACCAGCGGGCGACCACATCACGCGGCGTGCGCCTCTGCGACATGGGCCCATTGTCGCCGATGGTCATCGCCGGCTCGCGCTGGTGCGGCGGCACGGGCCGCAGCGGCTGCTGCACACTGGGTTGCCCTTCGGCAAGAGCCTTGGCTAAGATGCTGCGGATCAGTCGGCTGCCCGCCGGCACGCGGATGTGGGAGGGCTGGGCTCATGCGGCGGATTCGTTCTTTTCTCCTTCTGGCGCTGGGGTTCGGCGTCATCGCGAGCGTGCTCGGCGTGGGTCGTGCCGCGGTCCTCGCGTCCACCACTCCGCACATCATGGAGATCATGGAGGAGAACGTCGCATACAGCTCGTCCGACGGTTCCCCGTCCATCATCGGCAGCTCGAACGCTCCGTTTCTGAATTCGCTCGCCGGCAGCCACGCCTCGGCCACACAGTGGTTCTCCAACGAGCATGCAAGCGCGAACGACTACAACATCGCGATCGCGGGGAGTGACTTCGGCGACAAGAAGCTCGGCATTCCCGCCACCGACCTGACCCTGGTCAACGAGCTCGACAGCAATGGCGTCAGCTGGAAGGGCTACATGGAGAGCATGCCGGCGGCGTGCGACACCAGCTCGAACATCGGGTCCGGCGGCCTGTACGACGAAGCCCACGATCCGTTTGTGCACTTCAAGGCCATCACATCAGCTCCCAACAACGAATGCGCCACCCACGTTGTTGGATTCACCACGCAGTCGAGCGTCGTGACGGATCTCGACCTCTCCTCGCCGGCCTTCGTGTGGGTGACACCCAACGTGTGCGACGACATGCATCAGAAGTGCGGGAGCAACCGTGTGGCCGCCGGCGACAAGTGGCTCAAGACGTTCATCCCCGCGGTGATGGGCACGCAGTGGTACGCGAGCGGCGGCGTCATCATCATCACCTGGGACGAGAGCTCCAAGGACGCCCAGGCCTGCTGCGCCGATCCCGGCGGCGGCCACATCGCCACGCTCGTGATCAGCAGCACAGCGTCGGGACAGTTCACGTCCACCGGCGATCATGACGGCACCCTGCGCGCCATCGAGGAGGCGTACGGGCTGTCCGGCAGCGAGCTGCTCGGCGGGTCCTCCTCCACCACTCACGGCGACCTGACCGGCGCGGGCGTGTAGGCGGAGCGTGTAGCGCCTCCCGGCTCAGCCTCGCGTCTCGAGCGCCTCGGAGCCGCGGCGGCCGGCCACGACGGGCTGTCCGCCGAGATCGAGGGCCAGGGCGACAGCCTCATCGGACGGCATGGTTCGACCCTCTGCCTCAGCCTGCGTCGCTCCGTCAGATCCCAGGACTGTGCGCGCACGCTGCTCGAGCGCGCGCTCCTCGCGCTGCATGACCGCAGGACCGGGGAGCGGCCCGAGGCCGCGCTGCTGACGGAGGGCGCGCGCGTACCCCATGAGCCGCATCGCGTCGCCCATGCTGTCCGCGTGGTGCACTGCGAGAGCCTCGACGGCGAAGAGCACAGCCGGCTCGTTGACGGCGTGCAGGCCGCGCACGGCCTCCTGGAGCACCGCGCGCGCGTCGGCGGCGCGGCCGTGCTTCATCAGCGCCCAGCCGAGCGCGGTCCGCGCCAGACCGCCTCCGAAGGCGTCCCCCAATGAGTCGGACGTGTCAGCCGCGGCTGTCAGCTGCTCGAGGGTCTCCAGAGCGACGTCCTCGGCCAGCGCCCCGGCGATGCCGTGGCGAAGCAGCGCGCGATTGGCTCCGAACGCATCGCCGTCCTCGATGAACATCGTGCGGCTCTGCGACAGGTGATACCGCGACGTGATCAGATCGTCCTGCATCCAGGCGACGTGCCCGAGCGCGAGGTGCGCCCAGGCCTCGCCGGGGCGATCGCCGAGGCGCTGATACAGAGCGCACGCTTCCTCCACGAACTCCGGTGCCGCGCGCTCGTCCTCGCTGACCAGCGCCATGTAGCCGGCGGCGACGAGCGCACGGGCGCGCTGTCCGGAGAGCTCGGTGGAGCGCGCCAGCGCTTCGGCGAGCACGCGGCGCGTCTCTGGAACGTTGAACAGCGACCACCGGAGCTCCTCGGCAAGCGTCCCCGCGAGTTGCAGCTGCAGATCGGGGTCGGTCGTCGCCGCCCAATCGAGCGCCAGCCTGACGTCGGCACGGTACGGCTCGAGGACATCGACGACCGAGACCGCGCGGCCATGCATGCGCTGCGCGAAGCTTCTCTCTGCGAGCTCGACGAGGTACATGAGATGGCGGTCCCGTATCGCTCGTTCCTCGCCCGCGTCCTCACGCAGGCGGTCGGCACCGTACCCGCGCAGCGTTTCCGGCAGCCGGTATCGCGTCGCGCCGGACGCAGAGCTCTCCGCCGCGACCATGGACGTCTCGCACAGTGCCGCGAGGGTGGTGGTGAGTTCGGGCCCTGGGGCATCGGCTCCCCAGACGGCTTCCACGGCGTCGCTAGTGAAGGAGCCGCGGAACACCGACAGGCGGCGGAACAGCGCTCTCGCTTCTGGGGACAGCAGGTTGTAGCTCCAGTCGACCGCCGCACGCACCGTGCGCTGCCGCTCGCCGGCCTCGCTGCCGCCGCCCACCAGGACGTCGAACCGGGAGCTCAGCAGCCGGAGGAGCTCGCCCGGAGACATCACGGCTGTCCACGACGCGGCGAGCTCGATCGCCAGCGGCAGGCCGTCGAGCCGGCTGCAGATCTCGCTCAACGCCGCCGTGTTGACAGCGGTCAGCTCGAAGCCGGGGGCGACATTGCGGGCGCGGTCGCAGAACAGTGTCATGGCGTCGGGGCTCGGGAGCGGCTGCACCGGGATGACCGTCTCACCGCGGATCCGCAGCGGGATCCGGCTGGTTGCGAGCACCGTCAGCGTCGGGCACCGGGCGACAAGCGCGGCGGCTATGCCGGCAGCCGCGCCGATCAGGTGCTCGCAGTTGTCCAGGACGAGCAGCACGGAGCGCCGCCTGACGGCTGCGACGATCGCGCCGATGAAATCCACGTCCCGCGACGCGCGCGCGTCCAGTGCCGCCGCAATCGCGGCCGGCACGCGCTCCGCGACTCGCAAGGCCGCGAGATCCACGAAGCGCACCACACGCCCGCTGCTCGCGTGACGCGCCGCCTCGAGCGCCAGTCGCGTCTTGCCGGCGCCCGCAGCACCGGTCAGCGTGACGGTGGCGCAATCTCCGAGCCGCTGTTCGATCAGCGTGAGCTCAGCCGTGCGTCCCACAAATGAGGTCTGTCGCACAGGGAGCGCCGCGCCTGCGGCAGGGGTCTCGTTCGCGGGCCGGGCCGGCCGGCGACCCGCCCAGCTGCTGACGTGCGTCGTGGCCACGGTGCGCCGAGAACGTACACCAGCGCAGTGGCGGCGCACCGGCCCGTCACGCGCGAGGAACGGAGCCGATGCGCGCGCTACAGCGCCGCGAGCACGCCGGCTGCGATCCGCCTGACGCGCTCCGGGCTACCGATGCCGTCGATCTCGCGGATCCTTCCCCCCGCCACGATGAAGCCGAGCACGGCGAACGGCTTGCCCCGCGCGACGACGAGCACGCCGGGTGCTCCGTTGACCAGGATGGGGTGGAGCTCGCCCTGGATCCCCGCACCGCGCAAGGCGTACTGAGCGACCTTGTCGCGTCCGCGTGTCACGCTGGGCACGGCGGTGCGCGGCCGTCCGAAGTCGGCCCGCAGCACCACGTCGGGGTCGAGCAGCGACAGCAGCGTGTCGAAGTCGTCGCCACGTGCGGCCGCGAAGAACGCATCGACCACCTCGCGCTGCCGCGCCAGATCGGCATCCGGGGACGGCACGTCGGCGCCTCGCACACGGCGGCGCGCCCGGCTGGCGAGCTGCCGCGCCGCAGCCGGCGTGCGCTCCACCAGCGGTGCGATGTCCTCGAACGGAAGCCCAAACGTGTCGTGCAGGACGAATGCCAGCCGCTCGGCCGGCGTCAGCGTGTCGAGGACGACGAGCAGCGCCAGCCCGACCGAGTCCGCCAGCAGCGCCTGCTCCTCCGGCTGCACGGTCGAGTCGGTGGTGATGACGGGATCCGGGAGCTCGGGCGCGAACGGCTCCTCCCTTCTCGTGTGGCGGGCGCGCAGCTCGTTGAGGCAGACGCGGGCGACCACCGTGGTCAGCCAGGCGCCGAGATCGTTGACTCCGTCGGCTCCCGCGCGGCTGACCCGGAGCCAGGCGTCCTGCACCGCGTCGTCGGCCTCGCTCAGCGAGCCGAGCATGCGGTAGGCGACGGCGCGCAGCCGGGAGCGGTGCTCCTCGAAGCGGTCTGCCAGCCACAGGGTGTGGTCCACGTCCGTCGTCAGGTTCCCCATGAAGACACAGACACACGGAAGGCCGTCGATGTGACGGCGCCGGGCGGTCGCGGGGGAAGGCCGGCGTATGGTGAGGCCGCCGTGGCCGAGGTGACGCGCGACGACTGGCCGGACCTCCCGCACGCGGCGTGGCGGGACACGCTCGACACGCTGCACATGTATGCGCAGGTTCTCGGCAAGCTTCGCCTCGCGCTGTCGCCGTTCGAGCCCGTCTGGCAGAACGTCCCCCTCTATGTCACCCCCCGCGGCCTGACCACCTCGGCCGTGCCGTTCGGCCTGCGGACCTTCGACGCGGAGCTCGACCTCATCGACCACAGCGTGGTCCTGCGCAGCAGCCACGGCGGCGTGGAGCGGCGGCCGATCGGCGGGGCGGTCGCGGAGTTCCACGGGGACGTGATGTCCGCGCTCGCTCATCTCGGCATCGACGTCGAGATCTCGACCATGCCCGTCGAGGTGCCGAACCCGATTCCCTTTCCCGACGACCGCACCCATTCCACCTACAACCCGGCGCACGCCACGCTGTTTCATCGCGTCCTCGCCATGGTCGACGTGGTCACCAAGGAGCATCGGGCACGCTTTGCCGGCTGGAGCTCGAGGTCGCAGTTCTTCTGGGGCACGTTCGACCTGGCCCTGGCCCGCTTCTCCGGCCGACGCTTCACGCCCCCGGAGGACGCCCACACCATCAGGCGCTACGGCGCGACCCACGAGGAGATCTGCTGCGGCTGGTGGCCCGGTGAGGAGGGCATGCCGGTCGCTGCGTTCTACGCCTACTCATACCCGATGCCGATGGGGCTGGCGGAGGCAGCCGTCGCGCCTGGCGACGCGGGGTGGGACGCCGGCACGAATGAGTTCCTGCTGCGCTACGACGCCGTCCGCGGCAGCGCCGATCCGCGCCGCGCGATCCTCGACTTCTGCGAGAGCACGTATGCCGCAGCGGCAAGGCTGCTGGGGTGGGATGGCGACCTCATCGACGTCGAGGTCCCGCCGCCCTCAGTGTCGCCTCGACGCCGCGAACATCGCCGTCGTCGTCCCTGAGCACCCGATCGCGCGTGTAGCCCGCGCGGTACAGGTCGGGGGCGATCAGCTCGGCCTGGTCACCACCGAGCTCGAGCAGCAGCACGCCACCCCCGCGCAGCACGCGCGTGCTCCCCCGAATCACGCGACGCAGCAGCCGCGCGCCGTCGGCGCCGCCGTCGTAGGCCAGCGGCGATTCGAACGTGAACGTGTCGCGCTGCAGGAACTCCAACTCGGCGGTCGGCACATAGGGCACCACCGCGGTGACGACGTCGACGCATCCTGCCAGCGCGCGCGGCACCGGACGCACGAGGTCGCCGCGCAGCGCATGCACACCGTTGGCCCGCGCGCACGACACCGCGCGCTCGTCGAGGTCTGTGGCGAGCACCGATGCCGCCGGCCGCTGACGCTGCAGGGTCACGGCCACCGCGCCCGAGCCGGTGCAGACGTCAATCGCAACACCGTCGCCGGGGAGGTGGTCGGCGCCTCGCAGCGCGAGCGCCTCAGTGTGCGGGCGCGGCACGTAGACGCCCGGATGGATGCGGATCTCCAACCCGCAGAACGTGACGCTGCCGGTGATCCACGCCAGCGGCTCGCCGGCCAGGCGGCGGGCAAGCATCGCGGCGAGCAGCGACTCGTGCCCGCCGGATGCGGCCACGAGCTCGCACGCCTCCGCGTCTGCGGCGAGAAAGCCTCCGCGGGCGAGCGCCGCCGCGACGCCGGCCTGACTCACAGCCCGCAGCGTAGTACCGTTCGCCTGATCGAGACGTACGACGTCATCGTCATCGGGTCAGGCCCCGCCGGCGAGAAGGCGGCGGCCCACGCCGCGTACTTCGGTCGCCGCGTCGCAGTGATCGAGCGCGAGCCCTGGCTGGGCGGTGTCGTGGTGCGCGACGGCGGCATACCAACCAAAACGCTGCGCGAGACTGCGCTCTACGTCACCGGGTTTCACAAGCGCGAGCTGTACGGCGTGGCGCCGGCGATCGACCGCGTGCGCACCATGGAGGTGCTGCGCGCGCGCGCGGCTGCCGTGGCGCAGCTCGTGGAGCAGCAGGTTCGTGCCAACTTCGACCGCCACGGCGTCGATATCGTCCACGGCCAGGCGCGCCTCACGGCACCGGGTCGCGTCACAGTCCGCGCGACGGACGGCGGGGAGCGTGAGCTTGCGTCTCCTGTTGTGCTGATAGCCACCGGCTCGCGTCCGTTTCATCCGCCGGTTTTCGACTTCGACGATCCCGACGTGCTCGACTCCGAAAGCCTGCTCACCGTGCGGTCACTCGTCGGCAGTGTGGCGGTGGTCGGTGGCGGACCGATCGGCTGCGAGTACGCGTCGATTCTTCGTGCGCTCGCCATCGAGGTTTCGCTCGTCGACGTCGCACCGCGGCTGTGTTCCATGCTCGACGCGGAGATCTCGGACCGTCTTGCCGAGTCGTTTCGCGGGCTGGACATCGACCTCCGGCTGCCGGCGTCTGTGGAGTCCGTGCGCCACACAGACAGGGGGCTCGAGCTCTCCCTCGACCGCGGCAACCCGCTCACCGTGGACAAGCTGCTGGTTGCCGCCGGCCGTGCGGGCAACACGGAGGATCTCGGGCTCGACGAGGTGGGCGTGAAGCTCGACTCTCGCGGCCGCGTGATCGTCGGGGCGGATTTCCAGACCTCCTGTCCGGGGGTGTACGCCGCCGGCGACGTGATCGGGCCTCCGGCTCTGGCATCGGTGGCGATGGAGGAGGGACGCCTGGCCGCGTCGTTCGCGCTGGGAACGCGGCTGCACGAGGGCGTGCGCTTCCAGCCCCCGTTCGGCATCTACGGCGTCCCCGAGGTTGCCGCCGTCGGCATGACCGAACAGGACGCGGCCGCCCAGGGCATCGACTACGCGGTGGGCCGCGCTGAGTTCGCAGGCAACGTGCGAGCTGTCATCGCCGGCGCGCCCGACGGCATCGTCAAGCTCGTGTTCCGCCGCGACGATCGCTGCCTCCTCGGCGTCCATGTCATCGGGGAGCAGGCCGCCGAGATCATTCATCTCGGCCAGGCGGTGCTGCAGAACGGCGGCGGACTGGACTACTTCATTCAGGCGCCGTTCAACGTGCCCACCTGGACCGACGCGTACAAGTACGCGGCTTTCGACGGGCTGCAGCAGCTGGAGCCGGGGGCGCCACTGCGCGCTCGAGCACACGCGATCACTTCCGCGACGAATTGACGCAAGCGCACCATGCCAGCCGGTGAGGCGACGCGCACAATAGCGGCCACCTATGACCGAGTCCGGTGTCGGGCAGCCCGCCGATCTCATGCCGGATCGCTGCCCGTACTCGCGTCCCTTCCCCGAGGGATTCACTGACTGCCCCACCTTTCAGGCGCAGCAGTTCGTTGCTGCGACGACGCAGGAACAGCCCCTGGGCGTGCATCTCTCATGCGTTCACCTGCGCGTCGGTGAGCTGGCTCGCAACCGCTACTACGCCCAGTGCGCGCTCGGCACGGCCGCCGACAGGCGGGCTTGGCTGCAGCAGGTCGGCGAGCGTCGCGTGGTGATGATGCGGCAGATGCAGTCGGACTTCGCCGAGCTGTACGGCGACCGCACCGAAGAGCTGATGGCGGCCAAGGCGGCCACCATCAGCGCCCCTGACGACCAGGCGGCCGCCGCGAAGCTCGACCGCCTCCTCACAGAGGTGACGGCGTCGCTGGACGACTTCATGGTGTCGCGGACCGCCCAGCTGGAGGAGATTGGCTTCCCGGTCGACAGCCTGCGCGAGCTGCTCGAAGGTGTCCTGGAGCGCTGGCGCGAGAGCCCGCGCATGGGCACGCCGCCGATCGAGGCCGAGCGGCTGTCGGGCATCGCTCCCGAGCTGCGCAGCTTTCTCGGCGGGTCGCCGCGCGAGGGACAGCAGGCGACGTCAGCGCACTAGTCGCTGCCGAGGGGCTGCGCGAGGCGCTGGCGCCAGTCCGGGCCATGCAGAAACTCCCGGAAGGCCTGCGCGGCGGTGCTGAGGAGCCGGTCGGCAGCCCACGTAAGGTGCCACTGCCGCTGCACCGGGAACCCGTCCACTCGAAGCGGGCGCAGCAGCCCCAGGTGCACCTCGAGCTGAACGGCGAACGTGGACAGCACCGTGACGCCGAGCCCGCCCGCCACGGCGCGCTTCAGCGCTCCGTTGCTGGCCAGGTCCATGGTGGACACGGCGACCACTCCGGCCTCCATGAGGATGCGCTCGGCGGACTCCCGGGTTCCCGACCCACGTTCGCGGAGCAGCAGCGGGCCCTCGAGCAGCCGGCCGGGCGCGAGCGGCTCCTCGGCGACCAGCGGATGTGTCGGTGAGCTGAAGCACATCAGCTCGTTCTCGAGGAAGGGTTCCGCGCTGAGGGCGTCGTCGTCCCAGAGGCGGCCGACCACGCCGAAGTCGGCGCCACTGTCGAGGACGAGATCGCGAACGCCCGCGCGGTTGACCACGTCGAGCGTGAGCTCCACCTCGGGATGGAGACGGTGGAACGTCGCCATCGCGTCGGGGAGGACATAGGTGCCCACGGTGGTGTCACCGGCCACCCGAACCGAGCCGGCCCGGAGCTCCATCAGGTCGTCGATGGACTGCTCGGCGTCGCCGACCGCGGCGAGGATGCGGCCGGCGCGGTCGTAGAGCACGCGGCCCACGGCGGTGAGCTCGGGCGCGCGGCGCGAGGGGCCGAGCAGGGGGTGGCCCACCGCCCGGGTCAGGGCCTGCATCTGGTGGGTGACCGCCGGCTGCGTGAGGGAGAGCGCCTCAGCCGCACGGGTGAAGCTGGCGTTGTCGACCACCGATTTGAAGATCCGCAGCTGATGGAGGGTCAAGCGCCGTTCGAGCGGAACTGGCATAAGCGGATTCTATGGAAAACATGCGGTTCATGCATTGGACAACAGGCGTACGAGCGACTAGGCTCCGGCCATGGCTCTGAGCGAAGCACCGATTTTCGTTGGCATTGGCGGCGATAGCGGCAGCGGCAAGTCGACTCTCGCCCGGGCGTTCTATGACCTCTTCGGAGAGGAACGCATCACCACGATCTGCCTGGATGACTACCACTCGCTCGATCGAACCGAGCGAGGGCTGGTCAAGGTCACCCCGCTGAATCCACGGGCGAACAACTTCGCCCTGATGGAGGAGCAGCTCTGGGCGCTGAAGCGGGGCGAGGCGATCGAGAAGCCCATCTACGACCACAGCGACGGGACGTTCAAAGATCCCGAGCTGCTGGAGCCGAACGAGGTGGTCATCATCCAGGGGCTGCACCCGTTCCTCGTCCCCGGCGTGCGCGAGGCGTTCGACCTCAAGGTCTGGCTCGACCCCGAGCCCGAGCTGCGGCTCGCCTGGAAGCTGCAGCGCGACGTGGCCAAGCGCGGGTACAACGACGGCCAGGTCAAGGCCGAGATCGAGGCGCGGCGTCCGGACGCGGAGAAGTACATCGAGCCGCAGCGGGGACACGCGGATCTCGTGGTGCGCTTCTACCAACCGCGCCCGGAGCATCGCGACATGGGCCACCTGAACGTGCGCGTGGTCCAGCGGCACACGCTGCCGCGGCTCGCATTCGACCAGCGGCTGCACGACGGCGAGATGGTCAATCTCAACCTCGACGCCAAAGATGAGGACGGCCGCCGCGCCGACATCATCGAGATCGACGGGCGCATCCCCGCCGATCAGGCCGCGAAGATCGAGGAGACGGTGTGGGCGCACGCCCGGCAGCTGCACACGCATCTGCATCGGCTGCGCCCGGAACAGATCGGCGCGTACGACGAGCCGGCACGCACCCGGCACAGCGATCCGCTGGCACTGACGCAGCTGATCCTGGCACACCGGATTCTGAGCGCTCAGAAGTCGCTCCTGGTGCGTGTCAACGACAGGAGCCTCGTGGCCGGAAACAAGCATGGAGAGACATTGATGGTTCAGACAGGAGAGGCAGGCTGATGACAGCAATCGAGACTCCCCCGACAGACGGCGCCCAGGCCGACAAGAAGAAGTCGCGCTGGGCATCGGGGGTCATTCCGTACGCCCAGATGGGCTACTACGAACCGGACTACGAGCCGAAGGACACCGACATCATCTGTGCGTTCCGCGTGACGCCTCAGCCGGGCGTGCCCCCGGAAGAGGCGTCCGCCGCAGTGGCCGGCGAGTCCTCGACGGCGACGTGGACCGTGGTGTGGACCGACCGCATCACCGCGTACCAGCACTACCAGGCGAAGTGCTTCAAGGTCGAGCCGGTTGCCGGCAACCCTGACCAGTACATCGCATACATCGCGTACGACATCGACCTCTTCGAGGAGGGGTCCATCGCCAACCTGACGTCGTCGATCATCGGCAACGTGTTCGGGTTCAAGGCCCTCAAGGCGCTGCGCCTCGAGGACATGCGCATCCCGCTGCACTACGTCAAGACGTTCCAGGGCCCGCCGCACGGCATCGTCATGGAGCGCGAGTACCTCAACAAGTACGGCCGCCCGCTGCTGGGCGCCACCACCAAGCCCAAGCTGGGGCTGTCGGCAAAGAACTACGGCCGCGTGGTCTACGAGGCGCTCCGCGGTGGTCTCGACTTCACCAAGGACGACGAGAACATCAACAGCCAGCCGTTCATGCGCTGGCGCGACCGCTACGTCCACGCCATGGAGGCGGTGCACCGCGCCGAGGCGGAAACCGGCGAGATCAAGGGCCACTACCTCAACGTCACCGCCGGGACGATGGAGGAGATGTACGAGCGCGCCGCGTTCGCCAAGGAGCTGGGCAGCGTCATCATCATGATCGACCTCACGATCGGGTTCACGGCGATGACCTCCATGTCCAAGTGGGCGCGCGCCAACGGCCTGATCCTGCACCTGCACCGCGCCGGCCACGCGACGTACACGCGGCAGAAGAACCACGGCGTGAACTTCCGCGTCATCGCCAAGTGGTGCCGGCTGCTGGGTGTCGACCACATCCACGCGGGGACAGTCGTCGGCAAGCTCGAGGGCGACCCCAACGCGATCAAGGGCTACTACGACACCTGCACGCTGTCGTACCTCGAGAAGAACCCGACGACGGGCATCTACTTCGACATGGACTGGGGCGCGATGCCGGGCGTCATGCCGGTGGCCTCGGGCGGCATCCACGCCGCGCAGGCACCGGAGCTCCTCCACTACCTCGGCGAGGACGTCGTCCTGCAGTTCGGCGGCGGAACGATCGGCCACCCGATGGGTATCGCGGCCGGCGCCACCGCCAACCGCACCGCGGTGGAGCTGATGATCCAGGCCCGCAACGAGGGCAAGGACTACCTGCACGAAGGCGCGGACATCCTCAAGAAGGCCGCGCGCTGGTGCGAGCCGCTCCGCGCCGCGATCGACGTCTGGGGCGACATCTCCTTCAACTACGAGGCGACCGACACACCCGACTCGCTGCCGTCGGCCACTCCGGTCGGATGAGGTAAACGCAATGCACATAACACAGGGAACCTTCTCCTACCTTCCGCCGTTCACCGACGAGCAGATCCGCGCCCAGGTGCAATACGCCATCGCCAACGGCTGGGCGGTGTCGGTGGAGTTCACCGACGATCCGCACCCGCGCAACTTCCTGTGGGAGATGTGGGGGCTGCCGATGTTCGACATGAAGGACCCCGCGGCGATCCTGCTCGAGGTGAACCGCTGCCGCGAGGCCTACCCCAATCACTACGTGCGCGTGAACGCGTACGACGCGCGTCTGCACCGGCAGACGACGGCGCTCAGCTTCATCGTGCAGCGTCCTGCCGAGGAGCCGGGCTTCCGCCTCGACCGTCAGGACTCGCACGACCGTCAGATCCGCTACACGCTGCATCCTTATGCCACGGAACGGCCGGAGGGTGAGCGCTACCCGCGTGCGTGATGGCTGACAACGGCTCGCATGCCTTCAACATGGTTCCGGGGAAGTCGGCGCCTCCGGGCGCCGGCGCCCCGGCCGACGACACCCCGGTCGACGACAAGCGGCCTGAAAACCGTGGCGGTGCCCGCGACAGCGAGCGGGCTCGCAACACCGACGCGGACTCCGCTGAGGCGGGCACGAGCACGCTCGAAGCGATGCCCGAGATCTCCGACGCCGGCGGCGTCGACGTCGCCGAGCTGGTGCGCGAGACGCGGGTGTTCGACGTGCTCCACGAGCTCGACACCGAGCTCGTCGGGCTGGAGCCGGTGAAGACGCGCATCCGGGAGATCGCGTCGCTGCTGATCGTCGACATGCTGCGTCGCAAAGCGGGTCTCGAGTCGGACCGGCCGACTCTGCACATGAGCTTTACCGGCAGTCCGGGAACGGGCAAGACGACTGTGGCGATGCGGATGGCGACGATCCTCCATCGCCTCGGGTATCTGGCCAAGGGACACCTGGTCGCCGTCACGCGCGACGACCTGGTGGGGCAGTACATCGGGCACACGGCGCCCAAGACGCGCGAGGTGCTGAAGCGCGCCATGGGCGGCGTGCTCTTCATCGACGAGGCCTACTACCTGTATCGGCAGGAGAACGAGCGCGACTACGGACAGGAGTCCATCGAGATACTGCTGCAGGTCATGGAGAACCAGCGGCAGGACGTCGTCGTCGTGCTCGCCGGCTACAAGGACCGGATGGAAACGTTCTTCCAGAGCAACCCGGGCATGGGATCGCGAATCGCCCACCACATCGACTTCCCGAACTACACGCTCGACGAGCTGATGGCGATCGCGAAGCTCATGCTCAAAGAGCAGCGCTACGAGCTGTCCCCCGAGGCCGAGTCGGCGCTCCATGATCTGATCGACATCCGCATGCGCCGGCCGCGCTTCGCCAACGCGAGGAGCGTGCGCAACGCCCTCGAGCGAGCCCGGCTGCGTCAGGCGGGCCGGCTCGTGTCCGGCGAGAGCGGCTTCCTGTCCAAGGCAGACCTCATGCGCATCGACGAAGAGGACATCCGCAAGAGCAGCCTGTTCAACCCCGAGACGGAGCCGGCGCTGGCGCCGGCGGCCGACAGCTAGCGCTGCGGGGCGGCGGTGACTGCTACTACGATCATGCGCAGCGGCAATGTGCGCCGGTGCGCGACCGAGGGAGTGTGTTGATGAGCGACCAGCTGCGAACGATCGCACGAACCATGGTGGGTGGCGGGCGCGGAATCCTCGCCGCCGACGAGAGCATCACGACGATGAACAAGCGCCTGGAGAAGGTGGGCGTGGAGCCGTCGGCCGAGAACCGGCTCGCCTATCGCGAGATGCTGATCACGACGCCGGGACTGTCCCAGTGGATCAGCGGTGTGATCCTGTCCGACGATGTGTTCCGCGGCACCCTCAGCGACGGGCGCGGCTTCGCGCTGGCGACGCGAGAGGTGGGCCTTCTGCCCGGCATCAAGGTGGACACCGGCGCCAAGCCGCTGGCCAACGCCCCGGGCGAGACGATCACCGAGGGCCTCGACAACCTGCGCTCGCGCATGGAGGAGTACGCGTCGATGGGCGCCGCGTTCACCAAGTGGCGCGCGGTCATCAACATCGGCGACGGCCAGCCCACCCGGCGCGCGACCGCGGCCAACGCGCACGCGATGGCGCGCTACGCGGCGCTGGCCCAGGAGGCAGGGCTCGTCCCCATCGTTGAGCCGGAGGTGCTGATGGACGGCGACCACTCCATCGAGCGCTGCGCCGGGGTGACCGAGACGGTGCTGAACACGTTCTTCGATCAGCTCGCCGAGCAGGGGATCCTCCTCGAGGGCATAGTGCTCAAGCCCAACATGGTCATCTCGGCGAAGGGTGCGCCGCGGCAGGCCGGCGTCGAGGAGGTGGCCGCGGCAACCGTGACCATCCTGCGGCGCACCGTGCCGTCGGCCGTGCCGGGAATCGCGTTCCTCTCAGGCGGCCAGGGCGAGGAGCTCGCCACAGCCCACCTCGCTGCGATGAACCGGCTCGGACCGCTGCCGTGGGAGCTGAGCTTCTCCTTCGGCCGTGCGCTCGTCGATCCCGCGTTGAACGCCTGGCGTGGTGACTCCGCGCAGTCGTCCGCGGGTCAGAGTGCGCTCGCCGGCCGGGCGTCGGCCAACGCGATGGCGCGCGCCGCGTAGACCACGCGGCACCTTGTTGCCGATAAGCCAACGCCCGGCTGACGTGCGGTCAGGAGCAGCTGTACCTCAGGCCGGCGAACGCATCGGCGCGGCCTCCTCGGTGCGCCCGCCCGCACGGCTGCGCTCTGCCGGCCGATCACAGGTGAGGTCGCCGTAGACGCGCAGCAGCGTATCGATCCGCTCGTGGAGCGAGTACGCCGCAAGCGCACGCTGCCGCGCGCGCCGTCCCAGCGCGGCCCGCAGGGCGGCGTCGTCATGCAGGCGCGTGAGTGCCTGGGTCAGCGCCGGCTCGAGTGGCTCACGGGGAATTCGGATGCCCGCGTCCCCCAGCGCGGCGCCATCCTCGGCCACGTCGGTGGCAATGACGGCGCATCCCGCCGCCATGGCCTCGAGCATCGACAGTGACAGTCCCTCCGCGGTTGAGGGAAGCACGAACACGTCAGTGCCGCGCAACATGTCGACGCACCGCTCGCGGTCGTTGACAAGGCCGAGCATTCGCACCTGCGGCGCGTCGCGCGTCATCCGCCGGACCTGGGCCTCGCGGGCGCCGGTGCCGGCGATGAGCAGCGCATGATCGCCGGGCCAGCCCATGCCCAGGAAGGCCTCGACCAGCTGCGGAACGCGCTTCTCGGGATCGATGCGCCCGATGTAGGTGACCACGAACCGCGCTCCGATGTCGGCGCGAACCTGGGAGGGCCCCGGGCTGATCAGCTGCGTGTCCACGCCGTTGCCGACCACGTCGATGCGCGAGGGATCGCATCCGACCGAGAGCAGCAGATCACGCTGATCGTCGCTGAGCGCGATGCAGCGATCCGCCGTCTTCAGCGCGCGCGCATGGAAGCGATACAGCGCGTAGAGCACCCGGCCGCGGCCGCTGTCCACCGGCGCGTACGGCAGGTGCACCGTCACGACGGTGGCCAGCCCCCGCGCACGGGCGAGGTGCAGCACGCGCGCGTCCAGCAGCGAGTGGCTCAACGACAGGTGCAGGACGTCCGGACGGAAGCGTTCGAGCTCGCGGCGGATCGCGTCCATGGTCGCCGGCACCGGGATGGTGACGGTCTTGAAGCGCGCGGATCCGAGCTGGACCGTGCGCTGCACGGGCGCCAGATGCCCGTCGCGGCGGTAGGAGAAAAAGCAGACGTCGACACCGCGCCGGGCCAGTGCCGACACCACCTCGTGGCTGTACGACGTGAGCCCGTCGGCGCGACGCCCGGATCCGTGGCCGAACCACGCCACCCGCGGAGGGTCTCGACGCGCCTGGATAGTTGCGCTGGCCTGCTGCACTGCTCCTCACCCTCAGATGCCGTCGGGACCGAAGCGCCTCCGGACCCGGGTCACACCGCGTAGCGTCCGGCTCATGGTAGAGGCAGCGCCGCTGTCGGTGGCGATCCTGTGCGGCGGCGGTTCGCGGCGGATGGGTCAGGACAAGAACGCGGTGGTGGTCGACGACGCTTCCTTGCTCGACCGCGCCATCGCAAGGCTGTGGCCGATCGCGACCACGGTGCTGCTCGCGTCGGGCGCCACGCCGGTGCGGCGTGAGGGCTGCGTCACCGTGCCGGACACGAGGCCGGGCGGCGGGCCGCTTGCGGGCATCGTCGTCGCCCTGGCGGCATCTCCGCAGCGCCTCTGTGCTGTGGTCGCGGTCGACATGCCCGACGCCGACGTACGACTGTTGCGCACACTGGCGGCACGCTGCGCCGGTCACGACGCCGCGGTGCCGCGCAGCACTCGCGGCGTGGAACCGCTGCACGCGGTGTACGCACGATCCGCGCTTCCCGCGCTGACCGCGGCGCTGGAGTCGTCCGACACATCCGTTCACCGCGCGCTGCGAGCGCTTCGGGTCTGTTACGTCAGCGCGGGAGCGGCCGGGGCCGGCGACGGATTTGCGCGCAATCTCAACACGCCTGACGACGTCACGGCGTGGACGGCGGAGCGTCGAGCAGGCGCGCCACCGCCGCAGTGACCTCGGCGATCGCATCGTCGACGGTGCCCCCCGCGCGCACCGCGGACTCCACGCGGCGGCCGGCGACGAACGACGCCAGCGGCGCGTACTTCCGCTCCGCGCCGTGGGCGACATCGCGCGCGATCGCCAGCACCGCGGCCTGGGTGCGCAGCGTCATCGCCTCGACGCCCAGCTCGTGCGCCAGCCGCGCCACCCATTCCGCCGCAGTGTCGGGCTCGGGAACGGGCGCCGGGGTGTCCTGCACGGACGAGAGCATAGTCACGGCGCGCCTGGCCGGGGCCGCGGCTCGTATGCTGCTGCGGCGATGGAGATGCAGTACCGCCACCTGGGACGCCACGGCGTGCAGGTCAGCGTGCTCTCCTTCGGCTCGTGGGTCAGCTTCGGTTCGCAGCTGGCCGGCGACGTCGCTCGCGAGACGCTCGCGGTCGCCTACGACTCGGGCATGAACTTCTTCGACAACGCCGAGGTCTACGCGGGCGGCGAGTCCGAGACGATCATGGGCGACGCGATCGCCGAGCTGCGCTGGCCGCGGCACACCTATCTGGTGTCCAGCAAGTACTACTGGGGCATTCTCGACTCGGTCAACACGCGGAGCACGCTGAATCGCAAGTACCTGTTCCAGGCGGTGGAGGCCTCACTGCGCCGCCTGCGCGTCGACTTCCTGGACCTGATCTTCTGCCACCGTCCTGATCCGGACACCCCGATCGAAGAGACCGTGTACGCGATGCACGAGATCATCACGAGCGGCCGCGCGCACTACTGGGGCACATCGGAGTGGAGCGCCGAGGCGGTCAGCGAGGCCTGGGACATCGCCGAGCGGCATCACCTGCACAAGCCCGCGATGGAGCAGCCGCAGTACAACCTGCTCACGCGCTATCGCGTCGAGCAGGAGCTGGCGCCCCTGTACGACCGCATCGGACTGGGGCTCACGATCTGGAGCCCGCTGTCGTCGGGGTTGCTGAGCGGCAAGTACATCGACGGCGTCCCGGAGGGGAGCCGCGCGCGGCTTCCAGGGTACGAGTGGCTGGGCCAGCTGCTCACCGACCCCGACTCCAACGCGAGGGTGCGGCAGCTGCGCGACCTCGCTGGCGACATGGGGGTGACCACCGCGCAGCTCGCTCTCGCGTGGTGCGCGTCCAACCCCAACGTGTCCACGGTGATCACCGGCGCGAGCCGGCCGGAGCAGGTGCACGAGAACCTTGGTGCGCTCGAGGCGCTGGCCAAGCTGAGCCCGGAGATCAAGGGGAAGATCGAGGCGATCTTCGGCTGAAGCGGTTCTGGCTCAGCTCGCCGCGTCCACTGGGACGAGGTCGCCGGCGAGCGTGGACCCCTCCGCTTCCTGCATGCCCAGAGCCTCGCCCGCGGCGACAGCGCCCTCCTGGCGCGTCCGGAGCGGAATCTCGCGCAGGAACAGCGTGAGCAGGAATGCGAGGACAAGCACCGGAACCGCCGAGAGGAACACGACGTGCAGCGACTGCGACACGGAGTCGATCAGGCCGGTGTGGATCGCTGCCGGGAGGTGGGCGAGCGCCGCCGGGTTGCCCTGCAGCGACGTGGGGTTGATGGCCCCGCCGCGCAGCGCCGCCGCGGGCAGGTTGCGCGCCAGGTTGCCCGCCAGCTGATTGCTGAAGATCGCGCCGAAGATGGAGACACCGAACGACGCTCCCATCGAGCGCAGGAACGTGGCCGAGCTGGTGGCGACGCCGAGGTCGCGGTGATGGACGGCGTTCTGCACCGCGATGATCAGCACCTGCATCACCAGGCCGAGGCCGGCGCCGAGCACGACCATGTACAGCGAGATGACCGCGCGCGACGTCTGCGGATCGATGGTGGACAGCAGGAACACGCTCAGCGCCGACAGTGCCGTGCCGAGCACCGGAAAGATCTTGTAGCGGCCCGTGCGGCTGATCAGCTGCCCGCTGATGATCGATGCGCTGAGCAGGCCGCCCATCAGCGGCAGCAGGTTCAACCCGGAGCTGGTCGCGCTTGCGCCGTCCACGAGCTGCAGGAACACCGGCAGGAACGTGATGGCACCGAACATGGCGAAGCCGAGCACGAAGCCGACGCCACCGGCGACATCGAACACCTTGTTCCGGAAGAGGCTCAGGGGCAGGATCGGCTCGGTGGCGCGGCGCTCGACCACGTCGAACGCGCCCAGCAGCAGCACTCCCGCGAGCGCAAGGCCGACGATCACCGGCGAACCCCACGTGTACTGGGTGCCGCCCCAGGTCATCACGAGGATGAGCGACGCCGCGCCGGCGGCCAGCAGGGTGGCGCCGAGCCAGTCGATGCGGTGACGCACCGTACGCCGCGGCAGGTGCAGGACGGTCACGGTGACGAAGAGCGCGACGATGCCGATGGGAACGTTGATGTAGAAGATCCAGCGCCAGGACACGGAGTCGGTGAGAAAGCCACCGAGGAGCGGGCCGACGACGCTGGCCAGGGCGAACACACCGCCCATCACGCCCTGGTAGCGACCACGCTCGCGGGGCGACACGATGTCGCCGATGATCGCCTGCGCTCCCACCATCAGCCCGCCGGCGCCCAGTCCCTGGATGGCGCGGAAGCCGATGAGCTCGATCATGTTCTGCGAGAGGCCGGCGAGCATCGAGCCGGCGAGGAAGATGCCGATCGCCAACAGGAACAGGCCCTTGCGCCCGTACAGGTCCCCAAGCTTCCCGTAGAGCGGCGTCGAGATAGTCGACGCCAGCAGGTACGACGTGACCACCCACGACAGCTGGTTGAGCCCGCCGAGGTCGCCGACGATCGTCGGCAGCGATGTGGCCACGATGGTCTGATCCAGCGCGGCCAGCAGCATGCCGAGCATGAGCGCGCCGAACACGGCGTAGATCTGACGGGACGACAGCTGGACGCTCATGCGGTTCTCCGATGCCGGCCGGCCTCGTGGGCGTGGGCGGCCGCGACGCGTTCCGAGAGCTCCACGTACGTGCGCAGCTCGTCCTCGTCGAGGACGGAGGCGACGCTGTCCAGCGCGCTGCGCAGCCGGGTGCTGAACGCCTTGCCCGCGGAACGGGCGCGCACGGTGGCCACCACGTGCTGGACGCGGCGGTCGGCCGGATCGCGCTCACGGGTGACCAGGCCGCGGTGCTCCAGGCGATCGACGAGCTGGGTGGCGCCGCTGGGGCCGACGCTCATCACCTGGGCGACCTCGCGCATGGTCATGGCCTCGCCCTCGAGCAGGCGGCGCAGCACCTCGAGCTGATGCACCGTGATGCCCTCGAACTCGGAGCCGACGTCGCGCAGGCCGGGCTCCATCGCGTCGATGAGCCGGCGGCGCAGGCGGGGCTGAGCCGCGACCAGGCGGTCGATGAGGGCTTGGCGTTCATTCACGCCGTGAATATTACATGAGGTGAAGAATTCCAGACAACCCCCTACGCCCGATCGCCGGAGGGGCGCTCGCCGCGGAGCCGCTCGCCGGCCCGGATCGGGACGGTCAGCCAGTTCTCCCGCGGCGCCAGCGGGCAGCTCCAGCGCGGGTCGTACGAGCACGAGGGCTGATAGGCGAAGTTGAAGTCAACCACCAGCGCACCGCCCTCCGCGCCGAGATCGGCGCTCTTCGCGGTGTCGAGGAGATAGCGTCCGGCGCCGTACGTCTCCGCCCCGGATGTCGCATCGCGACAGGTC